>CANFGA010000463.1 GCA_947446335.1 Oxalobacteraceae bacterium
GGCGATTCGATCTGCCAGCGAAAGGTGGGCATCCACCGGGGAACGTGAGATTTCATCAGCCGTTCGCCTGGGCAGCCCATTGATGGAATTGTGCGAAGAGGCTGCCCTTGCCGTGTCCGGCTCCCCTCATTCGATCCATACTGCCAGTGCACGTCAATCTATCGATTGGAATATTCATGTTCTCAAAAAACCATACTCTTGCCAACGTCGACCCGCAATTGTGGGACGTCATTCAAAAAGAAAACACCCGTCAGCACGACCATATCGAGCTGATCGCGTCCGAAAACTATACCTCGCCGGCGGTGATGCAGGCGCAAGGTTCGCAACTGACCAACAAGTATGCCGAAGGTTATCCGGGCAAGCGTTATTACGGCGGTTGTGAATACGTCGATATCGCCGAGCAACTCGCGATCGACCGGGTCAAGCAATTGTTCGGCGCCGAATGCGCGAACGTGCAACCGAACTCCGGTTCGCAAGCCAACCAGGGCGTGTTCTTTGCGATGCTGAAGCCTGGCGACTTGATCATGGGCATGTCGCTGGCCGAAGGCGGTCACCTGACCCACGGCATGCCGCTGAACATGTCGGGCAAGTGGTTCGATGTCGTCTCCTACGGCTTGACGGCCGATGAGGACATCGATTACGAGGCAATGGAGCGCCTGGCGCACGAGCGCAAACCGAAGCTGATCATTGCTGGCGCTTCCGCTTTTGCGTTGAAAATCGATTTTGCGCGCTTTGCCAAGGTGGCCAAGGATGTCGGTGCCTATTTCCTGGTTGACATGGCGCATTACGCCGGTTTGATCGCAGCCGGCCTGTACCCGAACCCGGTGCCGCATGCTGACTTCGTCACGTCGACCACGCACAAGTCGCTGCGCGGCCCGCGCGGTGGCATCATCTTGATGAAGGCCGAGCACGAAAAAGCGATCAATTCGGCAATCTTCCCTGGCATCCAGGGCGGACCATTGATGCACGTGATCGCGGCCAAGGCCGTTGCCTTCAAGGAAGCGCTGCAACCTGACTTCGTCGCCTATCAGCAGCAAGTGCTGAAGAACGCCGATGCACTGGCCAAGACCTTGATCGCGCGCGGTTTGCGCATCGTCTCCGGACGCACCGAATCGCATGTGATGCTGGTCGATCTGCGCTCGAAGAATTTGACGGGAAAGGAAGCGGAAGCGATCCTGGGCGCGGCGCACATCACCTGCAACAAGAACGGGATTCCGAACGATCCGCAAAAGCCGTTCGTCACGTCCGGCATCCGCCTGGGCAGCCCAGCCATGACCACGCGCGGCTTCCTCGAAGCCGACGCAGTCGAAGTGGGTAACCTGATCGCCGACGTGCTCGACAATCCGCACGATGCAGCGACGATCGAACGGGTCAAGGCCGCAGTGAAGGTACTGGCCGACGCCCATCCGGTGTATGGCTGAACCCCGGCCTGAAATCTTGAGTGAGACCGTGCATGACACATGACATGCCCGGTGTCTGATTTTGCCGCTCTCATCGATCGACTCGCTTGATCGATGAGAGCGGCATGTTTGCCAACCTGCCAGAGTTTATGCGTTACCTGTCAACATGAAATGTCCATTCTGTCAGCATGCCGATACCCAAGTCCTCGATACGCGTGTGTCCGAAGAGGGCGATGTGATCCGGCGCCGGCGCCGCTGTGGCAAATGCGACAAGCGTTTCACGACCTTTGAACGGATCGAACTGGTGATGCCCACTGTCGTCAAGAAAGATGGCAGCCGCACCGAATATGTCGCCGCCAAGCTGCGCGGTAGCTTGATGCTGGCGCTGCGCAAGCGCCCGGTGGCAGCCGCTTCGGCCGATGCCGCGATCCTGGCCATCGAAGAGAAATTATTAACCAGCGGCAAACGTGAAATCGACTCCGGTTACATCGGCGAACTGGTGATGCAAGAACTCAAGCGCCTCGACAAGATCGCCTACATCCGCTTCGCTTCGGTCTACAAGAACTTCGAAGACCTGGCCGAATTCCAGGATGCGATCGCCGAAGTCGGCAACGAGCGCAAACCCTAGATCTGGCATCAACCAAATGGCTGGCCCTGCGCCGGCATCGAATTCCCCTTTTTTTCCTGCTGCGCTTTTTGCGCATGCTTGCTGGTACACGCTTGCTTGCTTGCGCACGCTTGCGATTGCGCAGACCCGGCCCCGGGTACGCTGCTATCTTCGGTCATCTGAACCTGCACTTTGACTGCGCAATGCGCTCGCTCTGGCGCGTGCGATTGCAAGATACCGTGGGGAACATCATGTCGATCAATCGCGCTGTCAACGGCACTGTCAACCGCGCTGCCGGTTTCACGATCATTGAGGTGCTGGTCGCCATGCTGGTGCTGGCCTTGGGCGTGATCGGCAGCAGTGCGATGCAATTGACGGCGCTGCGCACCCGGCATCAATCGTCGCTGTTGTCGAGCGCTGTGCATTTGGGCTCATCGATGCTTGATGCGATGCGCGCCAATGCCCGGCAAATGCAATTGAGTGACGTTGACAATCCCTATCTCGGTCTCGATGACGATGCCCTGACACAAGCTGCGCCTGCCGCAACCGGACCAAACTGCTTTGGACAAGCGCAGTGCGACAGCGCGCAATTGGCCGCGTTTGATATTGCACAGTGGAGGCGCCAGTTGCGCGCCAGTTTTCCGGGCGGACGGTTCGTGATTTGCCGCGACGACCAGGTTCAGGGGGGCGCAGGCACGCTCTGGGCGTGCAGCGGGAGCCCAGCCGCACCGGTGGTGATCAAGCTCGGCTGGACGCAGGCCGGGGTGCAACAGGATGGGCAGCAGTCTGTGCAACAGCCTTTGCAACGGGTCATGCTGGTCTTGACGCTGACGGGAACTGCGACATGAGATGCATCCTTGATCTTGGCCTGAAAAACGATCTGCTGCGCCAGAGCGGAGTGACGCTGGCCGAATTGATGGTGTCCATCACGCTGGGCGCGTTGCTGGTGTTGGTGGCGACTATGTTGCTGCTCTTTTCCAGCAGCAGTTACCTGGAACAAAATGAGGCCGCACAACTCGATGATGGTGGCCGCTATGCACTTGAAATCATTGCGCGTGCGATCCGCAGCACAGGTCTTGGCAATTGGGATAGCGCGGCTGCGGGTGGCGTTGCGTTCAGTCTGGCTGCCGGCGACAGTGCCAACATCAGCGGACTCGATGCGCGCAGCGTGAGCAAGAATGGCGACGGCATCGCCGCCACGCTTGCCGCTGCCGTGAATGGCAGCGATGTGCTGGCCGTACGCTATTTCGGTGCCGGCGCCGGCTTCGATGGCGATGGCTCGGTCATCAATTGCGCCGGCTTTGGCGTGGGCGGCGCCAGTTCCGAGCAGGATCGCGGCTGGAGCATTTTTTATGTGGCACAAGATGCCGACGGCGAAGCCGAACTGCGCTGCAAA
>CANFGA010000464.1 GCA_947446335.1 Oxalobacteraceae bacterium
CCTGGGTTGGCGGGGTTGACGTTTGACAAGAGCTGACTGCCCAGAGTTAGACGGGGTTGTCCCGGAGCGTTTGCTGTCAATGCCCCCCAATCGCTATTTAGGGCCAGTTGCCCTCCCGACTCGGCCCCATTTGGGAATGCGCCAAGGACAGAGTAAGTAGCCGTTTCCTGAGATGGTGTCAGATTATTGCTAAATGTATCTGTGAAGAAATTGACACCGCTTCTTTGAACTGCAAACTGATCTATAAGAACGATACTAGAATGACTGACTGATGACCAAAATGACCCACCGACAACAAGCATGAGCTTCAACAATGGCCGTAAAATAACATTTTTCATCTAAACTCTCCCTTTATACTGGTCAGCTCACCGCCTGCCTCCATTGTTATGGCGGAACTGATAATATAAAGTTAAGCAAAAACCAGGCCAAAAATACTTTTCTTTTTAAATCAATGGCTTGTCACATGGCACCAACATCATGATCAGATACCGTGTCAAGAAATTCGACACTTTGTACTTTTCGAGATAAATATTCAGTCACCATCTGCGCCAGGCATCCAATTCCACGCTCTGCACGAAATCAATACAACGAGTTTCCCTCGATATTTAGTCTTCCATCGGGCCGATTTCACGCAACCCGCTTTTCCTGATTTTTCTCTTCGGCTCATTTTTCGAGGTACTGTTGAGCAACAGGCGACCTGCCATTCGCGGACTCGAAACGGTGGTCGCCTCAAGCGCCCCGACCGCCCTTGCGCCGCAGCCCAGATAATGTGCCGAACGCAAGGAGAACGATGATCGGCCTGCTCAGGAAAAGCGGGAAAAATCCGGCTTGCGCTTCTCGAAGAACGCGGTGAATGCTTCCTTGGCTTCGGGTGCCTGCAGCATTGCGCTGAACAACTGGTTTTCCTCGACCATCGTGGCATCGATCGCCGACGCGCGGCCAGCTTTCATCAAGCGCTTGGTGGCGCGGATCGATACGGCCGGCAATGCGACCAGCTTGGCGGCCTGGGCGCGCGCGAACGGGATCAATTCATCGATAGGCAAGACCTTGGACACCAGCCCCATCGCCAGCGCTTCCGGGGCCAGGAAGGCTTCGCCCAGCAACAGCTTTTCTGCGGCGCGCGGGTAGCCGGCGAGCTGCGTGAACAGCAGGCTGGATGCAAATTCAGGGCACAGTCCGAGCTGCGCGAACGGCATCGAAAACTTCGCATTGTCGGCGCAGTAGACCAGGTCGCAATGCATCAGCAGCGTGGTGCCGATGCCGACCGCCGCGCCCGATACCGCGACCACGACCGGTTTGCTGGCATTTTTCAACTGCTGCATGAACTGGAACACCGGGCGCTCGCCGACGCTGGGTGCGGCATTCTTGAGGAAATCGTCTAAATCGTTACCGGCGGTGAAAATTTCAGGCTGGCCGATGATCAGGATCGCGCGCACGGCGTCATCGTGCTCGCCCTCTTGCAATGCATCGGCCATGGTTTGATACATGTTTGAAGTGATCGCGTTCTTGCGCTGGGGGCGATTGAACTGGATCGTCAAAACGCCATCGGTCTTGCTGCATAAAATATCCATCGTGTCTCCAGAATGAGTAAAGGGCGCCGAGAAACTCTTGCAGCGCCCTTGTGTCGTTAATTTTTAGTTATTTTATTGCCATCTTACATGCTTTCGAAGATGCCTGCAGCGCCCATGCCGGCGCCCACGCACATCGTGACCATCCCGTATTTCAGCTTGTTGCGGCGCATCGCATGGATCGTCGTCGCGGCGCGGATCGCACCGGTGGCGCCCAGCGGATGGCCGAGCGCGATCGCGCCGCCCATCGGGTTGACCTTGGCCACATCCAGACCCAAATCGCCGATCACGGCCAGCGCTTGCGCTGCGAACGCTTCATTCAATTCGATCCAGTCGAGTTGATCGGGCGTGATGCCGGCTGCCTTGCAAGCGGCAGGGATCGCCAGCTTGGGGCCGATGCCCATGATTTCCGGTGGCACGCCGCAGACCGCGAACGACGAGAATTTCGCCAGCGGCGTCAGATTGTGCTCGCGCAAGAAGCGTTCGCTGACGATCAGGAGCACGCCGGCGCCGTCCGACATCTGCGAACTGTTGGCAGCGGTTACCGAGCCCTTGGCCGCAAACAGCGCGCGCAGCTTGCCCAGCGATGCCATGCTGGACTCGGCCCGGGCGCCCTCGTCGGTGTCGACCATGCGGGTCGTGACATCGATCTGGCCGGTGGCCAGGTTGGGCGTGCGGGTGACGATCTGGATCGGCGTGGTTTCGTCCTTGAAGAAGCCCGCTTGCTGGGCGGCGATGGCGCGCCGGTGCGATTCGACCGAGAATGCATCCTGCGCCTCGCGCGACACTTTCCACTGGGTTGCCACTTTTTCTGCAGTCAAGCCCATGCCGTAGGCCATGCCGACGTTTTCATCGGTGAACATGTTCAGATTCATCGATGGATGGTGGCCCATCATCGGCACCATCGACATCGACTCGACGCCGCCGGCGATCATCGCATCGCAGGCGCCGACGCGGATGCGGTCGGCCGCCATCGCGATCGCGGTGATGCCCGAAGCGCAATACCGGTTGACGGTGACGCCGCCCACGGTCTTGGGTAAACCGGCCAGCAAGACCGCATTGCGCGCGATGTTGAAGCCTTGCTCGGCTTCAGGAAACGAACAGCCGATGATGGCGTCGGTGATCAGGGCTGGGTCCAGACCCGGCACCTGGGCCAGCGCCGATTGCAGCACTTGCACCAGCAAGTCGTCCGGACGGGTACTCTTGAACATGCCGCGCGGGGCCTTGCCGATCGGGCTGCGGGTGGCTGCGACGATGTAGGCGTCTTGTAATTGTTTGCTCATTTTAGTCTCTCAAAAAATGTAGGTTCGGATCAGTTGCGCACCGGCTTGCCGGTCTGCATCATGCCCATGATCCGTTCCTGGGTCTTCGGATGGCTCAGCAATTCGAGGAAGGCCTTGCGCTCCATGTCGAGCAGCCATTGCTCGCTCACTTGCGAACCCTGGTCGACATCGCCGCCGGAGACGATCTGCGCGATCATTTCACCGAGCTTGAAGTCGTGCGCCGAGATGAAGCCGCCGTCGCGCATGTTGACCAGTTGGGCCTTGATCGTGCCCCAGCCATAGCGCCCGGCGACCGGGATCAGCGTCGGCAAAGGCGGGCGGTAACCGGCATCGAACATCGCGCGCGCCTCGACCTTGGCCACATGCAGCAATTCATAGGCATTGAAGACGATCACGTCCTGGGCCGACAGATAACCCATCTTTTTCGCTTCGTGCGCCGATTTCGACACGTTCGCGGTAGCCGCATTGGTGAAGCCATCCTTCAAGAATTGCAAGATGTCATTGCCCTGCGCCTGCCTGGCCGCGCGCACGGCGACTTCCTTCAGACCA
>CANFGA010000465.1 GCA_947446335.1 Oxalobacteraceae bacterium
AGGCGCCCGGCAACGCCGTCATGCAATGCGGCTCCGGCGTCACCGCCTGCCACAATCTGCTGGCACTGGAAGTGGCCGGCCTGCCCGGCGCAGCACTGTATCCTGGGTCGTGGAGCGAATGGTGTTCCAACACCGCGCGCCCGGTGGCGTGCGGCGCCTGAGCAAGCAAACTCAGCAGCATCGATGCGTATTCGGACTCGGATCCAGTAAAATAAAAGTTTACAAATATAAATAAAAAGCAAGCCAAAAAAGTGCTTGTGGCTATTTCATTGATTTTTTAAAAAAGTTATTATTTAAGCATTTATTGCATCGCCATTTCATGTGATATTACAAAATAATAATTTTTCTAAAGGGAAACTAAAATGAAATTGACCAAATTGGCTTTGGCATGCGCACTCACAAGCGCGCTTGTCGCCTGTGGCGGTGGCAGCAGCAGCACTGCCGATGGCGGCAATAGCAATGGCGGCGGCGCGACAACCCGGACACTGGCCGGCGTGGCCGCCAAGGGATTGATCAAGAACGGGATTGTCAAGGTATTCTCGTATGATGCAGCCGGACAAAAATCGGCGCTGCCTCTGGTTCAGACCCGCACGGCAGCCGATGGCAGTTACTCCGTCAACCTTGGCAGCAACATCGGTCTGTTCACGATCGAAGTGAGCGCCGATGCCAGCACCACGATGGCAGACGAGATTACCCATCAGGATATCGCGATGCCAACCGACCTGACCTTGCGCAGCGTGGTGCAACTCGACGGCAATGCCAGTTCCGCCATCAAGGGCTATGTCACCCCATTTACCGACATGCTGGTCAACGCGGCGGCCAAGGCCAGCGGCGGCTTGACGGCAAGCAATGTTGCTGCAGCGCAAAGTGGTGTCATCACGATGCTCGGTTTCGACCCTTTGAGCACCAAGCCAGTCAATGCCGATAGCGCGGCAGCCACGGCGGCCACAGACCCGGCAGAACAATTGCAAAGCCTGGCGCTGGCAGCGATCTCAAGGCTGGCCAGCGACAGTAGCCTGGGTTGTGTCGGAGCTAATATCAGCGCAAAAATCAAGTGCGTGATCGACGCCAGCACCGGATCGGCCAACTTGCAAAATGGCACGCTGAGCATCGCGCTGACGACCCAGGCAGCACTCTCGGCTGCCCTGAAGGCGGTCGCTGCCGATCCTGCCATCAACAAGACCACGCTCGCCTCGCTCGATGGCAAAACCACGTTTACGCAAGCATCAGTGCCAACCTCGGGCACGGTCGAAAATCCGACCGCCGCTACCAAGGCATTGTTCGCCAGTTTGCGCACCAACATCCAGGCGTTGTCTGACGTCAGTGCAGCCTCGGACAACAGCGTCAATGTCTTGAAAGCCAATTTCGATGCAGCGATCGCTCCGCTGGACCAGGATCTGGCTGACTGGGTGCTGATCTCCGACAGCGGCGTGACCATGTTCAATAATTATGCGAGCAATGGCAATGTCGGCGCATCCAATATTCGCATATTTAACAATGGCAACCTGGTCGGCAGATGTTTCTTGTACAGTGATGCTGCCAGCACTACCGAAGTGACGGGCAATGCCGATGCCAATAACGTTTTCTGTCGTCTGGCCAAGGTAAGAATTTCAAACTCCCCGTTGAAAGAATTCACCAAGACAATCAAGCTGACGCCAACTGGCGCGACGAGCTTCAGCTATGCTGCGCGCGCGCGGCTGGAAACGAATGATGTTCCAGCAACGACCGGCATCGCCGGCATCGGCACGGTCTCGTTTGCAAAAACCGGCAGCACGACGACGGCAATTACCATCGCCGGTGACATGCCTGCCCGCACCGACAACACGGGCGTGGCGATCACCGACAAGGAGACATGGAATGTCAACTTCGTGCGCACGCTGGAAGCGGACAATGTCACGACCAACTATGCGCTTGCAGGCGGCATCACGGCATATAAGGACGGCGCAATGCTGAGCGAAATTACGCTGAAGAATGGCTCGTTCATCCGCGCACTGGAGCAAGCACCGCAGGAAGTGCAACTGTTGCTGGATGTCACAGGCAATGGCAGCAAGGTCGCCGGCACCCTGTATCTGGCCACCCCCACGGCGGACAAACTGGGCTTGAACATCATCCCGACCGTTGCCAGATTCACAGGCAGTTTCAGCAATGGCGGGATCGAGTTCTTCAATGGTGCATTGACTGCAACGGTGTTCAACTACGCCAGTTATGATCGCAACGCAGTCAATTCGGCAGCCAATTTCCTCAATGCCAGTGTAGCGTTCGCCGGCGTCGCGAAAATTCCAGGCCGTCCTGACTTGACGCTGACATTGAGTGCGACCCAACCCGCGTTCGGCAAGAAAGCATTCAGTGGCCAGTACAGCGATGGTTCGAATGTGATCCTGATCAACAGCACCAATGTCACCGGTGTGCGGATCATCGACATCTTGAGCTCGAATGGCGTGGCCATGCAGTTTGTCGATGGCGTGAACCAGGCCAATGTCAAGAAAAACAATAGCATCATCGCAACCTTCAATCAGTCCAACGGCATCATCAATTACGTCGATGGCAGTTTCGAATCGTTGAAGTAATTCTTACTTGCTCTGCCTTCAGCCTGACGGCTTGCCGTCAGGCTTTTTTAATTGCAAGCTCCCTTGCAATTGCTTCAAAACTCATCGGCCAACTCATTGGTAAAACCATGCGACGATTCATCTTGATCAATTTGCTTGCCTGCGGCAGTGCACTGGCGCAACAGCCGTACACGGCATGGCAAGCGTATGCCGATGTACAACTGTGGGCCGCTTACGACGCCATTCCTGTGCGTCAATTCGACGGTACCTGGGACGCCTATGCGCCGCGCGCTGGCCGTAACGTGTTCCTGCAGCGCCATCGGACCGAAGTCGGCGTCGAAAAGGATGGCTGGCGCGTCGGCCTCGAATACCGGGTCGAAGGCACTCTGGTGGCAAACCGCGATACGCTCGATTTCTATCATGCCTACCAGCAACGCCTGCGCCCCGACGCACCGCGCACCTATGCGCTCGATGCGCAATTCAAAGCCTGGTCTGCGGCCGGCTTGCGCGTGGCGCGCACCTTTGCATTGAATGAATCGGGTGCGGCTTTGATGGTATCGGGCGCGCTGTATGCCCATCCGCGCAACCGCGACATCGATGTCAACGGCCAAGTCGACTACCAACCGATCGACAACTACGGCTTCGATGCGCAATACCGTGAATCCGATACCCGCTACCGCTATCCATTCATGCAAGAATCATCGCAAACCTCGTCCGGCGCCAGCGTCTCGATGGCGCTGCAATGGCCGCTCGGTGAACAAGTCACGGCCAATCTGGCACTGAACGATCTCTGGAGCAAGATGCGCTGGACTAACCTGCCGGCGGTCACGAAAACCCTCAACTCCGATGTCACC
>CANFGA010000466.1 GCA_947446335.1 Oxalobacteraceae bacterium
CGATGTGAAACTGGCCAAGCAGCAAGCGTCGAAGATGGAAAACATGTTCGATCAGATGGCCGAAGGCGAAGTCAAGAACTTGCCATTGATCATCAAGACCGACGTGCAAGGTTCGCAAGAAGCGCTGGTACAATCGTTGCAAAAACTGTCGACATCCGAAGTGCGGGTGCAGGTGGTTCACGCTGCGGTCGGTGGTATCACCGAGTCCGACGTCAACCTGGCGGTCGCATCGAAAGCGGTCATCATCGGCTTCAACGCCCGCGCCGATGCGCAGGCGCGCAAATTGGCCGAGTCGAACGGTGTCGACATTCGTTACTACAACATCATCTACGATGCGATCGATGAAGTGCGCGCCGCATTGTCGGGCATGCTGTCGCCTGAGAAACGCGAAACGGTCATCGGTGCAGTCGAGATTCGCCAGGTCATCCTGGTCTCGAAAGTGGGTGCCATTGCCGGTTGTCTGGTTACCGATGGTGTCGTCAAGCGCGGTTCTTCGGTTCGATTGCTGCGCAACAACATCGTGACCTGGACCGGCGAGATCGAATCGCTGAAGCGTTTCAAGGACGATGCCAAGGAAGTGCGTTCCGGCTTCGAGTGCGGCTTGTCGCTGAAAGGCTACAACGACATCGAAATCGGCGACGTGCTGGAAGTGTTCGAAGTGCAAGAAATCGCCCGTACGCTGTAACAGCAGTGCCGGCATGGTGGCGAGTGGGAGGGAGGCATGGCGCCTTCTTCCCACTCGCCATTGATCGTTGTAACATGGCAAATCAATCAGGAAAGCAGCACCGAATTTATGGCAAAACATAGCAAATCGATCCCGACCCGCGGCTTGCGCGTGGCCGATCAGATCCAGCGCGATCTGTCCGAGATCGTCGCATACGAATTGAAAGACCCGCGCGTGGGGATGATCACGATGACCGAAGTGCAGATCACGCCTGACTACGCGCACGCCAAGGTGTTTTTCACGATGTTGAAAGACAGCAAGGAAGACATCAAGAATACCGTCGAAGGCTTGAGCGCGGCAGCCGGCTTCATCCGCGGCCAGTTGGGCAAGCGCTTGCATATCCATACCTTGCCGCAATTGCATTTCGTGCACGACAGTTCGACTGCGCGCGGGATGGAATTGTCGCTGCTGATCGACAAGGCCAATGCGGTGCGCGCGGCTGACGCCGAGCCTGACGAAGTGGCACCTGCGTCGGACGCTGCCCCCGATACGGCGCCCAAGGATGCGAACTGATCGGATGAAGCCATCCGCAACCAGGAAGGTGCGCGACTCGGTCGATGGCGTGTTGTTGTTGGATAAGCCAGTGGGCTGGTCCAGCAACGATGCGCTGATCAAGGCCAAGCGCATTCTCAATGCCAAGAAGGCCGGCCATACCGGCACCCTCGATCCATTTGCCACCGGCTTGCTGCCCTTGTGCTTCGGTGAGGCGACCAAGTTTGCCCAGGATTTGCTGGAAGCGGACAAGAGCTATGAAGCCGTCGTGCATCTGGGACTCACCACCGCTACCGGCGACACCGAGGGCGATGTCATCGACACGCGTGCGGTCGAGGTCACGGTCGATCAGATTCTGGATGTTCTGGCGCGTTTTCGTGGCCCGATAGAACAGGTGCCGCCGATGTATTCGGCGCTGAAACGCGACGGCAAACCGTTGTATGAATATGCACGCGCCGGCATCACGCTCGAGCGCGAAGCGCGTCCGGTGACGATCCACGAACTCGAATTCATCGCTTACGAGGCGCCATTCTTGACGCTGTCGGTCACTTGCAGCAAGGGCACCTACATTCGCGTGCTGGGCGAAGACATCGGCGCAGCGCTCGGCTGTGGCGCACATTTGAATGCGCTGCGTCGCACCCGCGTGGGCGAATTAACGATGGAAAACATCGTAACGCTCGAGCAATTAGGCGAGCACAATGTGCCGCGCGACTTGCTGGCGCCGGTCGATGCGCTGCTGTCGTCGTTCGCGCAAGTGGCATTGACGCCTGAACTGGCGATACGCTTCCTGCAGGGCCAGCGCATCGCACTCGGCAAGGAAGGCATCGCCATCCCCGCACAATTGGGGCGGGTGCGCGTCTATGGCGACGCCCGCCTGCTCGGCACCGGCAACATGCAGGAATATGGTGTGCTGGCGCCGGAGCGTTTGATTGCCACCAGCGCAGCGTAGCAAGCAGGGGCCAGGTTCAATCGGGTGCGATGTCGTGGCCAATTCGTGCGACCGTAACCCCGATTGAGCCTGGCCCCTTTGTGCAAATTCAACGAGCGGCGCTGCGTAGCATGCTATACTACGCGGTTCCGGAAATAGACAATCTTCAGCTAGCAATTTATATCAGGTACCGACCCGTACACATCCGTACAGACCCAGCAGTTTTTCAGCAAATACACGACCATGTCAAATACAAAACGCGCAATACGCAACATCGCCATCATCGCCCACGTTGACCACGGCAAGACTACACTCGTCGACAAACTGCTGCGTCAGTCCGGTACTTTCCGCGACAACCAGCAAGTCGAAGCCCGTGTGATGGACTCGAATGACCTCGAAAAAGAACGCGGGATCACGATTTCGTCGAAAAACTGCGCGGTCGAATACGAAGGCACCCACATCAACATCGTCGACACCCCAGGCCATGCCGACTTCGGCGGCGAAGTCGAGCGCGTGCTGTCGATGGTCGACTCGGTGCTGTTGCTGGTCGATGCCCAGGAAGGCCCGATGCCACAAACCCGTTTCGTCACGCGCAAAGCGCTGGCACTGGGCTTGAAGCCGATCGTCGTCATCAACAAGATCGATCGTCCGGGTGCACGTCCTGACTGGGCCATCAACGCCACGTTCGAACTGTTCGACAAACTCGGCGCCACCGACGAGCAACTGGACTTCCCGGTCGTGTTCGCATCCGCCCTGAACGGCTATGCCAGCCTGGATGCTGATGTGCGCGAAGGCGACATGAAGCCGCTGTTCGAAGCCATCTTGAAGCACGTTCCTGCACGCGACGATGAGCAAGACGGTCCGCTGCAATTCCAGATCACGTCGCTCGACTATTCGTCGTATGTCGGCAAGATCGGCATTGGCCGCATCACCCGCGGCCGCGTGCGCGCACTGCAAGACGTCGTGGTCGTGAATGGCCCTGGCGCCACCCCGATCAAGGCCCGCATCAACCAGGTCTTGAACTTCAAGGGCCTGGATCGCGTGTTGGTTGACGAAGCTGTCGCCGGCGACATCGTCCTGATCAACGGTATCGAAGAAATCGGCATCGGCTCCACCATTTGCGCACCAGACACCCCGGAAGCGCTGCCGATGTTGACCGTCGACGAGCCTACCCTGACGATGAACTTCATGGTCAACAACTCGCCTCTGGCCGGCCGCGAAGGCAAGTTCGTCACCAGCCGCCAGCTGCGCGAGC
>CANFGA010000467.1 GCA_947446335.1 Oxalobacteraceae bacterium
AAAAATGTTGGTTCGAATCAGTTGCGCACCGGCTTGCCGGTCTGCATCATGCCCATGATCCGTTCCTGGGTCTTCGGGTGGCTCAGCAATTCGAGGAAGGCCTTGCGCTCCATGTCGAGCAGCCATTGCTCGCTCACTTGCGAACCCTGATCGACATCGCCGCCGGAGACGATCTGCGCGATCATTTCGCCGAGCTTGAAGTCGTGCGCCGAGATGAAGCCGCCGTCGCGCATGTTGACCAACTGGGCCTTGATCGTGCCCCAGCCGTAGCGCCCGGTGACCGGGATCAGCGTTGGCAGCGGCGGGCGGTAACCGGCATCGAACATCGCGCACGCCTCGACCTTGGCCACGTGCAGCAATTCGTAGGCGTTGAAGACGATCACATCCTGGGCCGACAGATAACCCATCTTTTTCGCTTCGTGCGCCGATTTCGACACGTTCGCGGTGGCTGCATTGGTGAAGCCATCTTTCAAGAATTGCAAGATGTCATTGCCCTGCGCCTGCCTGGCCGCGCGCACGGCGACTTCCTTCAGACCACCGCCGGATGGAATCAGGCCCACGCCCACTTCGACCAGGCCCATGTAGGATTCGATCGCCGCGACCCGTTTCGATGCATGCATTGCCAGCTCGCAACCGCCGCCCAGCGCCAGCCCGGCCACCGCAGCGACAACCGGCACGCTCGCATATTTCATCGCCATGAAGGTGTCTTGCAGCAGCTTGATGCCCGGCTCCATCGCTTTCGCGCCGCCTTGCATGAACAGCGGCAGCGCCGCCTGCAGATCGGCGCCGGCCGAGAACGGGCCACCTTCGGCCGCATCCGCATTCCAGATCACCAGGCCCTTGTAATTCTTTTCCGCTTCGGCCAGCGCCATCTTCAAGCCATTGATGGTGCCTTCGCCGATCACGTGCATCTTGCTTTTCAGCGAGAACACCAGCACCTCGTCGCCCGAGTGCCACAGCCGTACCGACTCGTCTTCGAACACTGTGGTGCCGGCCGTCTTGCCGTCGATGGCGCCGCTGCCGAACACCGGCGCGCGAAATGGCTGACGCTGGTAGACGGCCAGCGTCGAGCGCGGCACATAGCTGCTCGACAAGGCCGAATACGAACCTTCAGGCGTGTGCACGCCCTGCTCTGCAACCTTGCCTTCGAATACCCAGGCTGGCAACGGCGCGCTGCACAAAGCATGGCCAGCTGCGATGTCTTCATTGATCCAGTTGGCCACTTGCAGCCAGCCGGACGCCTGCCAGGTCTCGAACGGACCGACATTCCAGCCGAAGCCCCAGCGCATCGCGAAATCGATGTCGCGCGCATTGTCGGCCACCGTGTCCAGATGGACGGCGATGTAGTGGAAGGCGTCGCGGAAGATCGCCCACAGGAATTGCGCCTGCGGGTTGGTCGATACACGCAGCGCCTTCATTTTCTTGACCGGGTCCTTTTCCTTCAGGATGCGACCGACGATGTCGGCCGCCTTGCCCCCGCCAGCCACGTAGTCGCCGCTGGCAAAGTCCAGGCGCAGAATATCCTTGCCCACTTTCTTGTAAAAGCCGGCGCCCGATTTCTGGCCCAGCGCGCCGGCTGCGACCAGTTTGCTCAAGATGGCCGGGGTCTGGTAAGAGCCGAAGAATGGATCGTCGGCCAGATTGTCTTGCATGGTCTTGATCACATGACCCATCGTATCCAGGCCAACCACGTCGGCGGTGCGGAAGGTGCCGGACTTGGCGCGGCCGAGCTTGGCGCCGGTCAGGTCGTCGACGACATCGACCGTCAGGCCGAATTTTTCAGCTTCATGCATGATCGCCAGCATGCCGAACACGCCGACCCGGTTGGCGATGAAGTTCGGCGTATCCTTGGCGCGCACGACGCCCTTGCCCAGCGTCGTGGTCAGGAAGGCTTCGAGCTGGTCGAGGATTGCCGGCTGCGTCGAGGTGGTCGGAATCAATTCCACCAGGTGCATGTAGCGCGGTGGATTGAAAAAATGGACGCCGCAAAAGCGCGCCTTCAACGCATCGTCGAAGCCATCGGCCAGGGCATTGATCGACAGACCCGACGTATTCGAGGCGAAGATCGCGTGCGGCGCGATGTGCGGCGCAACTTTCTTGTACAGATCGTGCTTCCAATCCATGCGCTCGGCGATCGCTTCGATGATCAAGTCGCAGCCGGCCAGCAAGGCCATGTCGTCTTCGTAATTGGCGACCTGGATCAGCGCCGCATCGTCCTTGTTGCCGAACGGCGCAGGGCTCAGTTTCTTCAGGTTCTCGATGGCGCGCAGCGCGATGCCGTTCTTGACACCCTCTTTTGCCGGCAAGTCGAACAGCACCACTTGCACCCTGGCGTTGATGCAATGGGCGGCGATTTGCGCGCCCATCACGCCGGCGCCGAGCACGGCTACTTTTTTAACGATGAAATTGGTCATGATGATCCTTTATCTGTTGAAGCGAATCGGTTAAGACGAGTCGGTTAAGAGGAATCGATTAAAACGCGTCGACGTCGAGCGCCATCAAGTTGTCCGATCCGGAGCGCGCCTGACGGATCAGCATCGCGGTTTCGGGTTGCAGACGGGCGAAATAGAAGCGCGCGGTAGCCAGCTTGGCCTTGTAGAAATGGTCGCCGGCGGCTTCGGCCGCATCCGTTTTTTCGAGCGCGATCTTCGCCATTTGGGCGAAGAAGTAGCTGTAGACCAGATGGCCGACCACGCGCAAATAAGGCACGGCAGCGGCGCCCGCCTCGTCCGGATTTTGCATCGCCTTCATGCCGATTTCCATCGTCAGCTTGGCCACTTTTGCGCCCAGATCGCCGAGCGGCGTGACGAACTCGCTCATCGCCTCGTCCAGCCCGTTTTCTTCGACAAACGCCTGGATCTTGGCGCCGAACTTGCGCAGCTTGGCGCCGTTATCCATCAATACCTTGCGGCCCAGCAAGTCGAGCGACTGTATCGTGTTGGTGCCTTCATAGATCAGGTTGATGCGGGCGTCGCGCACGTATTGCTCCATGCCCCATTCCGAGATATAGCCGTGGCCGCCGAACACTTGCATCGCTTCCGAGGTTGCGATCCAGCCATTGTCGGTGATGAAGGCCTTGATGATCGGCGTCAAGAGCGCAACTTCGTCGGCCGCATCCTTGCGCACTTGCTCGTCCGGGTGGTGCAATTCACGGTCGATCTGCAGCGCCGCGTACGAGGTGAAGGCGCGCGCGCCTTCGGCATACGCCTTGGCGGTGAGCAGCATGCGGCGCACGTCGGGGTGATGGATGATCGGATCGGCCGGCAGGTCCGGCGCCTTGACGCCGGACAGGCTGCGCATCTGAACCCGGTCCTTGGCATAGGCCAGCGCATTCTGGTAAGCCACTTCGGTCAGGCCCAGCGATTGCATCCCCACGCCCAGGCGAGCCGCGTTCA
>CANFGA010000468.1 GCA_947446335.1 Oxalobacteraceae bacterium
CAACACCTTGCGCGAATGCTTCGCGGTTGGCCATTTCGAACAGGGCGCTGCCGGCGATCGAGCCAGCGGCGATTTGACGGATGAAACTGCGGCGCGACTCGAACACGGCGCGCGGCGTGATTTCGGACGAAAACGGCAAATCGATGCCGTTGGGGCGATGTTTGATCAGCATGGCAACTCCGGGGTAGGGATGGCGGGCAATGGCGGCCTCGCAGCCATTGCCCTGGGTTGAGCCCAAAAAAGCTCACCTTACACCATCTGCGACTATCGGGTTGCCCGCGTCGCGGTTTTACCGCTGCAGCTTACAGTTCGCCGTAGGAGTGCAGGCCCGACAGGAACATGTTTACACCGATAAAGGCAAAGGTCGTCACGGCCAGGCCGATCAACGCCCACCATGCAGCCACGCGTCCGCGCAAACCGGTCATCAGGCGCATGTGCAGCCAGGCTGCGTAATTGAGCCAGACGATCAAGGCCCAGGTTTCCTTCGGATCCCACGACCAGTAGCCGCCCCACGCTTCAGCAGCCCACAGCGCGCCCAGAATCGTGGCGATCGTGAAGAAGGCAAAGCCGACCGAGATCGCCTTGTACATCACGTCGTCCAGCACTTCGAGCGACGGCAAGCGATCGACCAGGTAACCCGATGATTTGAGCAGATAGCTCGATGCCACCATCGCCGCCAGCGCAAAGGTGCCATAGCCGATGAAGTTGGCCGGCACATGGATCTTCATCCACCAGCTTTGCAGCGCCGGCACCAGAGGCAAGATTTCAGCCGCTTCGCGCGTGACCGTGTACCAGAGCAGGAAGGCGACGGCGGCCGAGATGATCAGCATCACGAAGGCGCCCAGCTGGCGGGTCGCATAGTGATCTTCGTAATACAGGTAAAACATCGCGGTGATCAACGAGAACAGGATGAACACTTCATACAGGTTCGAAATCGGGATATGGCCGACATCGGCGCCGATCAGATAAGATTCATACCAGCGCACCATCATCCCGGTCCAGCCCATCACGACGGCAGCCCAGCACAGCAGCGAGCCGATCGAGGAGGCCGCATCCGAGCGCGTGATCAGGCTGCCGACATAGAACAGCGTCGACAGGAAGAACAGCACGCTCATCCACAGAATCGCCGACTGGCTGGAAAACAAGTATTTCAGGAAAAATTTCTGATTCGCCATGTCCAGGCTGGTGCCGTACAGCGAGATGGCAAACAGCGCCAGCAGCGCGATCAGTGGCATCAGCCAGCGCACCGGCTTCCAGTGCCAGCCCATCCAGGCGAAGGTCGGTGCTGCCAGCAGCAATATCGACTTTTCATAGATGTCCATGTGAGCGCCGTAACGGCTCAAGGCGAACAGCGATCCGGCCATCAGCAAGGCGCCGAACAACCAGTCGACTGCGGTCAGGCGCTTGAAAAAGCCGGGCTCCTGGGTATAAATTTGAGTCTGTGTCAATTCCATCGTTTTCTCCTAAACCGTTCCGATACCACCCGCCAACTGCTGCCCAGATTACGCCGATTGCGGCAACTTCGCTTTCAAGGCGAGGAATTCTTTTTCAAAGTCGAGCGTCTTGCGTTGCGTGCTCATCGCCATCAATGCTTCGGCGCCCTGCTCCTTGCCCTGATCCTGTCCATGGTCTTTCACCCAGACCCAGACCCGGCGCTCACGTATGTAAAACATCGAAAATACGCCGATCACCAGGAAAGCGCAGCCCAGATAGACCACGTTCTTGCCCGGCGAGCGCGTCACTTGCAGCACCGAGGCCTTGATTTGCGTGAAATCGTCCAGTTGCAGATAGACCGGCGCGGCATAAAAGAAGCTGTCCGACAGCGCATTGATGGCCAGTTGCAAGAACTTGGCATGGGCTTCGTCGGATGTCACCGGCGCCAGGCCGTCGCTCGCGCGCGCCGCTTGCCACAGGTCCCACAGGCTGCCATTCAATATCTTCATGAAAATGTCGGCCGCCTTTTCCTGCTCGGCAGCCGGAATTTTCTCCAGGAAGCGCGAAATGGCAAGGTAACCGGCTTCCTTGCCGTTGCCGGCAAAGATCTCGAGCGCCTTGCCAGCCGACTCCTCGAGCTGCACGCGCAGCGGTTGCCCGTTGTCCGACTGTGGCATCGCGCGCTGCGCATAACTGTTCGCCGCGATTGAACGCAGTGCCGGATCTTGCAGCGCCGCGCGCAAGCGCATCCATTCCTTGACCGTGTACGCATCGTCAGCCGGAATGCGCAGATAACTGAACGCATCGGCCGGCGACAGGCGCATGCCGGCGAGGAAGACCAAGGAACCGTCGACCTGCACCGGCTGCATGTAGTTCTGGTACTCGCGGGCTTGCCCGGTCGGATCGCGCAACTTGTATTGCACGCTCGGACCGACATTCTTCAAGTCCTTGTTGTTGGCATTCTTGCCGGCGGAGCCGAGCCGCTTGTCGAGCCCCTCCGAGAAGCGCTGGTTCAGGCTCGAACTCTTCGTGACTGCGCGCAAATCCTGGCCTGCGGCCAGGTTTTCGACGTTGAAAGGACGAAACCCAGTCCATTCGACGCTATAGGTATCGGTGCCGGCGGCGGCCAACTGGGTCGACGCGCCGACATCGCCGGCGATCGCGAAAGGCTTGGTCTGCGTGCCGGTCATCGGAAATCCGGTCAGCTTGAGCTTGCTGCCGCCATCTTCGAAACTGGATTGATATAGCGCGATGCCGTTGTAAATGAGCGGATGATTGACCTTGATGGTGGCGTCGAAGCTTTCGCCGCTGGCGTGATCGCTGATCGTGACCTCGCTGGCGAACAGCTTGGGCATGCCGGTCGAATAGAAATCGATGATGAATTTGTTCAGCTTGATCGTGAACGGCAGATCCTGGATCAGCACGCCGTCAGCTTGCGGGATGATCGCGGTGGTGCTGCTGGCGCCTTCCGGAATCATCGTATTGCCGCGAAAGGTGGGATTGGCCAGACTGAGCCGGTGCTGGGCCGGGATATCGGCGATCACGCCATTGCCCAGAAAAGGGACCTTGCCCATGAACCATTGCTGCATCCGGATCGGCATGTCGGAATCGAGCAAGCCGCCGATGCAAATGATGACGATCGCGCTGTGCGCAAAGATGTAGCCGAACTTGTTGGCGGCGCCCTGCTTGGCCGCGATCAACGTGGCCTGGTCCTTTTCGACGACCTTGGACTTGTAGCCGGCATCGGCCAGGCGCGCCACCGTCTGCGCGACCAGTTGCGCGCGCGCTAGAGGCGACTGCCATTCTGTCTTGTGATGGAAGTTGCGCAGCGATTGTTCACGCACGTTTTCACGCCAGCTGCGCATGTCCTTGAGCATCTTGGGCGCATTGCGCGCGATGCACAGCGAGGTCGATGCCACCAGAAAGGCCATGATCAGCAAGAACCACCACGACGA
>CANFGA010000469.1 GCA_947446335.1 Oxalobacteraceae bacterium
CCTTTCTGGTACATCTGAAAAATTATTTGATGTGGAGGGTAACCGAAAACCGGCAAGCGTGTCGGCTTGCAGCCAGCTTCCTTCAAGTGCCAGCCTGGCCGCCGCTGACCCTGGCGATCCCGGCCAGGTCTTGCCAACTTTGGACTTCGCCATAGCCGGCATCGTTCAGCAGCGCGCGCACGGCCTCGGCCTGGTCATAGCCGTGCTCCATCAGCAGCCATCCGCGCGGCGCCAGGTGGCGCGCAGCGCCCTGCACGATGCAGCGCAGCGCCGACAAGCCGTCCAGGTGATCGGTCAGCGCGCCTATCGGTTCGAAGCGCAGATCGCCCTGCGACAAATGGATATCGCCGCTGGCGATGTAGGGCGGGTTGGCGACGATAATGTCAAAACGCTGATCACCCAGTGCGTCATACCAGTTGCTGGTGATCAGATCCAGTTTGACCTGATTGGCGTCGGCATTGCGGCGCGCTACCGCCAGCGCTGCGGTGCTGACATCGAGCGCCGTCACCTTGGCTTCTGGGCGCGTGTGCGCTAGCGCGATGGCGATCGCGCCGCTGCCGGTGCCCATGTCGAGCGCCCGACCGGCTGGCGGCAGCTTTTCGATGGCCAGTTCGACGATCAGTTCGGTGTCGGGCCGCGGAATCAGGACCGATGGATCGACGTAAAACGGCAAGCCATAGAATTCGCGCTGGCCCACCAGATAAGCCATCGGTTCGCCGTTCCAGCGCCGCTCGATCAGCTTCGACAGTTGCGCCGCTTCATCGCTGCTCAACACGCGCTCCGATTGCGTGATCAGCTGGACACGCGACAAGCCCAGCACATGCGACAGCAGCATGCGGTTTTCCAGCGGCCCCAGCAGAGGCTTGATCTGCAGCGCGCCCAGCGTGCTGCCGGCGGCGATGGCGGTTGTCATTTGCGGCGTGCCAGGATCCAGAGCAGCGCGATGCCGAACAGCGCGAACCAGAGGAATGACCATTGCGGGATCGACAAGCCGAAAAACGGCGCGAGCGCGTCTTCGCACAAGCCGTCGGCCTGGAACATGAACGGCAGGTATTCGGCGGTGAAAATCTTGTTGAGCGAGGTTTGCAGCGGATCGATGCCACAGGACAAACCCGGGTTGGCCAGCACATACAGGTGCTTGCCGGCAACGCCCATCCCGCCCAGTGCGCTCAGCAAGCCCAGGCCAGCGCCCAGTTTCGGCTGACCGGCGAACGCACCGATCAGGCACGCCACGGCGACAGCGAGGAACAGGTAGCGCTGGATCACGCACAAGGGGCAGGGCAGCATGTCCATCACATGCTGCAAGAACATGGCCACGCCGAGCAGGGCGATGCAGGCGGCGGCGATGGCCAGGAGCAGGTTGCGCGATTGATTCATCAGAGGGTATCCGGGTAAAGTATTATTGGTCTTGGTTTCAGGTGCCAGGTTCGCAGAATCGTTGTGTGAGCCTCGCACCTCGGAATGGCCTGGCGGCTGCAGGAATGATGTAGCAATTCTCGCATGAACCGGCGAAAAAATCTGTCTCGGGCTCCTTGGGTCAATCGCCCAGCGCCGCCAGCAATTCGGCCTGGTGTTCGGCGGCCAGCGCATTGCTCAGTTCGGTCAAGTCGCCGTCCATGATGAAGTCGAGCTTGTACAAGGTCAGGTTGATGCGGTGATCGGTCATCCGGCCCTGCGGAAAATTGTAGGTGCGGATCCGTTCGCTTCTGTCGCCCGAGCCGATCAGGCTCTTGCGGGTCGCTGCTTCGGCCGATTGCTGGGCGCGCAATTGCACATCCTTGATCCGCGCAGCCAGCACCTTCATTGCCTGCGCCTTGTTCTTGTGCTGGCTGCGATCATCCTGGCATTCGACGACGATGCCGGTCGGCAAATGGGTGATCCGTACCGCCGAATCGGTCTTGTTGATGTGCTGGCCGCCGGCGCCCGAGGCGCGGTAGGTATCGATGCGTAGATCGGCCGGATTGATGTTGACATCCTCGACTTCATCGGCTTCCGGCATCACCGCCACGGTGCAGGCAGACGTGTGGATGCGGCCCTGGGTTTCGGTGGCCGGCACCCGTTGCACGCGGTGGCCGCCCGATTCGAATTTCAGTTTTGAATAAGCACCGGCGCCGACCAGGCGCACGATCACTTCGCGGTAGCCGCCCAGATCCGATTCCGAGGCCGAGACCAGTTCGACTTGCCAGCGATTGCGTTCGGCATAACGGGTGTACATGCGCAGCAAGTCGCCGGCAAACAGCGCCGACTCGTCGCCGCCGGTGCCGGCGCGGATTTCGAGGAAGATGTTGCGCTCGTCGTTGACATCCTTGGGCAGCAGCATCTTTTGCAAGTCGATCTCGAGCTGTTCCATCCGCGTCTTGGCATCTTCGATCTCTTCCTGCGCCAGGTCCTTCATTTCCGGGTCGGCCAGCATCTCTTGCGCAGCAGCGCTGTCGCTTGCGGCTTGCTGGTAGGCGCCATAGAGTTGCACCAGCGGTCCGATTTCGGCCCGCTCGCGCGTCATCTTGCGGTAATTGTCCAGCTTCGCGGTGGCGTCCGGGTGCATCAACAGTTCGTCGAGTTCGACCAGGCGATTGGCCAATTGATCCAGCTTGGCCAGCATTGATGGTTTCATGGGAGTCCGGTCCAGAAATGAGGGGCAGTGCAGAAAAGATGAAAAACGGATCCCGACGGATCCGTTGCAGCGTTACACAGATGGCTGCGGCGCTAACGGCGCCCGCGCAACAATTGCGGCAGCAGCGTGGCCAGATGCGCGCGTTCTTCGCCCTGTGCGCGGTGCAAGGCCTGTTGCGGGCCGTGCAGGAACTTCGCGGTCAGGCCGCGCGAGAGCGCATCGAGCACGGCGTCGATGTCGGCGCCCTTGGCCAGCATCTTCCTGGCGCGTTCGAGTTCCAGCAGGCGCATCGTTTCGCTGGTCTCATGCATGTCCTGGATCACCGGCACCATCGCGCGATCGTCGACCCAGTGCATGAACGACTGGACCCGGGTTTCGATGATGGCTTCGGCTTGCTCGACTGCCGCCTGGCGGCTGTCCATCCCGCTCTGGACGACCTTGCCCAGATCGTCGACCGTGTACAGGAACACGTCATCGAGACGCGACACTTCTTCTTCGATATCGCGCGGCACGGCCAGGTCGACCATGAACATCGGCTTGTGGCGGCGCGTCTTGACGGCGCGCTCGACCAGGCCCAGGCCCAGCAGCGGCAGCGACGATGCGGTGCAGGAAATGACGATGTCGAACTGGGCCAGCTGGTCCGGCAATTCGGCCAGGCGGATCGCGCGGCCATTGAAGCGCTGGGCCAGTTCTTCGCCGCGCGCCATCGTGCGGTTGGCGACCGTGATGCTTTTCGGATGGTGCGCCGCAAAGTGAGTGGCGCAC
>CANFGA010000470.1 GCA_947446335.1 Oxalobacteraceae bacterium
GTCGCGGCGCGGTTGCACGCCGAAGGTTTCGTAATCGTGCCAAAGGAAAGTCTGGGTGCTCATCGATGATCGCCAAAAAATGCTGCGGTGGTGGTATGGCAGCCGCTGGTGGGCCGAGCCGGGTGCGTCTTGCACATGCTTCATTTTAACGGCGCGGCGCGCGATGCTGGAAGAGGGCGCCGCTGTGCAGCGCGAAAAAGGCTGGATTTTATGCGCTGGCGCGTGTTTCAATCACAAATTGACCATCCAGACTGGAAGCAAAATGAAGTTCATCGATGCCATTGGAAATGAACATGAAGCCAGCAGCGAGGCGCGCATCGTCTCGCTGGTGCCGTCGATCACCGAATTGCTGTGCGATCTGGGTCTGGCGCCGCGCCTCGTCGGGCGCACCGGTTTTTGCATCCATCCGCAAGCGATCGTGCAAACGATAGCGAAGATAGGCGGCACCAAGGATGTCAACATCGACAAGATCCGCAAGCTGGCGCCGACTCACCTGGTCGTCAACATCGATGAAAATGAAAAGCCGACGGTGGCGGCGCTGGCCGAGTTCATCCCCCACATCGTCGTCACCCATCCGCTCAAGGTGCGCGACAATCTGGCGCTGGCCCGTTTGATGGGCGGCATTTTTTGCGCTGAGGAAAAAGCCGAAACCTGGTGCCGCGATTTCGAGACCGAGTATGCCGCGTTGGCGGCGCTGCCCAAGGGCAAGCCGTTGACGATCTTGTACTGCATCTGGCAAGACCCGTGGATGAGCGTTTCCAGCGCCACCTACATCGCCAACATGCTCGCCGAGATCGGCTGGAAAATGCCGCAGTTCGAAGATGCGGCGCGTTATCCGCGCTTTCAATGGGATGCGGCGTTGCTGGACCAGATCGATGGCGTGCTGTTGTCGAGCGAACCCTACCGTTTCACCGACGCCCACGTCGATGCGTTGGAGAAGCAGATCGGCAAGCCGGTTCAACTGGTCGATGGGGAGATGATGTCCTGGTACGGCAGTCGATCGACGGCCGGTTTGCGCTACCTGCGCCAACTGGCGCAGGCAGGGTTGTGATGCAGCCGGCAAGGTAGCCGGCCGCTGACGGCGACGGATCGCCTATTCGTTGGCTTCGTCGGCGTCAGGCTCGGCGGCAGGCGCCGGCTTGGCGTTGGGACGACGCTGGGTGTCGGCCAGACGCCCGAGCGTGTTTTCAACCGAGCGCTTCATTTTTTCAGCTGCGCCGGCGATCGCCTGATGCAGCGTCGCGGCATGGTCGCTGACGGCGATCGGCTGGTAATTGTTCATCCGTACTTCCAGCATGCAGCGGTTATCACCGTCGGCTGATTTCTGGCTGTTGTTGTTGCTGAGGTGAACCTCGACCCGGGTGATATGGTCGCGGAAACGGCTGATGGCAGCCTCTACAACGGTCTTGACATGATCGTTCAGTCCCGGTTGGCGTTCGACCGTGCTGTCGGTATTGATATTGATTTGCATATGCTCACTCCCGGTTGTTCAAAAAATGACGTTTTCCAGTTTGTACCCGAAGCAATCCTGCTTCGATCACATGCCAAGTCCGTGTGCCTTTGGCATGGGGATTTTGTCGTCCGGCTTTAGCTGGGGTAACGTCTGCACACGATTTGATCTTACCCTACTTCGGGCTTTGTGGGCAGTGCTCTAGCTTTGTATCAAAGCGGCGGCGATATTGATCGACAGGCCGAGGATCAGTAGATTGAAGAAGAAGCTCAAGACCGATTGCGCCAGCACCATCTTGCGCATCGCGCGCGTTTGCACCGCGACATCCGAGGTTTGCGCCGCGACCGCCAGCGTCAATGAAAAATACAGGAAGTCCCAGTAGTCGGGCTCTTGCTGGGGGCCGGGAAATTGCAGCGGACGCTGCTGCGGCAGCGCCTGATAATAGCTGTGAGCGTAATGAAAGCAAAACAGCAGCGCCACCATCAACCACGAGCCGAGCAAGGTCAAGACGGTGAAGCCGTAGTGCAGCAGCCTTTGATCCGGCGCCACATTTTGCAATTGCGAAATGATCGCAGCCAGGCTCATGAAGGCGGCGCCGCTGAGCGTGGCCAGCACCAGCGCGGCGCGCTCATCCTGCTTCACTGCCATCGCCTTGACCCGGACGTGATTAGTGCGCAGCAACACCTGAGCCACGCCGAGCAGGTAAGCCCAGACTGCGATATCCCAGGCCACTAATGCGCGCGTCACCGGCCGCCATGCCTCTGGCAGCAACGGCGCCGCGCATGCGCCCAGCGCGATCGCGAGGCTCAGGTGCGGGCGGCTGCGGATGAAGCCGCGCAGTGGAAAGCGGATCGGCATCGCTCAGATCGGCGGCGCCAGATCGGCTTCGCTGGTGAAGGCGTCGGCATAAAACTCTTCCGGCGGCAAATGGCAAGCCTGGACGAAATCGCGCTGCGCTGCATCGATCATCAACGGTGCGCCGCAGGCATAGACCTGGTAGCTGGACAGGTCGGGCAGGTCGGCCATGACGGCATGGTGCACCAGCCCCGTGCGGCCCTGCCATTGGTCGCCCTCTTGCGCATTCGAAATCACGGGCACGTAGTGAAAGTTCGGCAAATCCGCTTGCCACTGGCGGCACAGCGCATCCATGTACAGGTCCTGTGGCCGGCGCCCGCCCCAGTACAACAGCATCGGACGCGGCGATTGCAACTGGATCATCTGTTCGACGATCGCTTTCAATGGCGCAAAACCGGTGCCCGAGGCCAGCAGCAGCATCGGCTTGGCGGAATCTTCGCGCAGGAAAAACGTGCCCAACGGCCCCTCAAAGCGTAAGATGTCGCGTTCTTTCATCGCGCCAAAGACTTGATCGGTAAACAAGCCGCCGGGAATGTGGCGCACGTGAAGGGTGATCGGGGCGCTCGGCGCCGCAGTGACGGCCTCGCTTGCGGCCGGTGCATTGGCTATGCTGTAGCTGCGCCGCTTGCCGCCGGCCAGCATGATTTCGATGTATTGGCCGGCCCGGTATTGCAAGCGCTCGGTGGCGGGCAATTGCAAGCTGATGATCGCCACGTCCGCCGTGACTTTTTCCAGCGTGGCGACGCGCGATGGCATCTTCTTGATCGGAAAGTCGCTGCCCCCGCTCACTTCGCGCGCTTCGATGACCAGGTCGCTGTGCGCGGTGGCGCAGCAAAACAGGGCGCCGCCGGCCGCTTCATCGTCTGGCGACAGTGCGCGTTGCTGGTGTGCGCCGTGCGTGAGCGTGCCGGCCACGACCTTGCCTTTGCACGAGCCGCAAGCGCCATTCTTGCAGCCGTAAGGCAAGCCGATGCCGGCCTTGAGCGCGGCAGCGAGCACCGTTTCATCGGGCTCGCAATTGAATTGGTGGCCGCTGGGCTGCACAGTGATTTGAAAGGTCATACAATCCTCGA
>CANFGA010000471.1 GCA_947446335.1 Oxalobacteraceae bacterium
TCATCAACTCGCCGAGCAATGTCGTTCCTGGCACAAAGATGAGCTTCTGGGGCATCAGCGATGAAAAGAAAGTCGCCAATTTGCTCGCTTACATGCGCGGCTTTTCTGGCGCTGCGAAATAAGGCCGACTGGCGTATGCTGCGCTCTGGCGGGCCGGGCACTACCGGCCCGTCGATGACTGAGCCTGGGCAAACAAGCTCGCCCGATCACATCTGCAATACCAACCGCAGGTCCTTGGGCTCGGGCATTGGCAAGACCCGCATGGCAGACCATGCGCGGCAGGCCATGCGTGCAACTCGCCAGTTGGCCGACCACGGACCATTGGCTATCGCATTCTCAACCGAGGCCGACTGGCGATGGCACCAGGATCAAGCGGTCTTGACAGACGACATGATCTGATTGGGCGCACCACCGAACATTTTCTGTTGCTCGACGACTCGCTCGGTGAGACGGATATGGGGATTGTTGTTGACACTGACTACGTGGATGATGGACGACAAGGCTATTTTTTCGATTTCGCTGATTCTTTGATCCTTGCACTCATCCAGGAACTGCTGCGGTCCGCGATCTGTCGTGTCGTGAAAGTAGTAGAGGCGCAGATTGATCCAGCTATGGCTTTCCAGAAAATCGCTGATATTCTTGGTGCAACTGCTGCATGGAATGCGCTCCGAGACAATCGTCAAAAATCCGGGCGCTTCATTTTCTTGCTTGATTTGACCATTCACGATCAGATGGTGAAGGTAGTTCAGCAAGAGGTGCTCGGAATCATGTGTCCGGTCATGGTATTCATCACAAACGGCTGTAAACACTGGACTGAACGAATACGTCCAATCCTTGCTTTGCCATTGTTCCCCGCACGAAGTACTGTGATCGACATACTGCGTTGCGGTCACTTTGATCAAACCGTTTTCCGCTGTCAGGACAATCTGGCTCCGTTCGCTCGTAAGCGCTTTCATGACAATTTTTTTCATGTGAAAACTTGGTGCGATCCAGTCAACTCCCCAGGACTTTTCATCGCACGTCAACACCATTTTCGCAAGATTTCCTTTGATCAGAGATCCATTTGCAACATCGAGCAACGGGATCGCGCCTTCGTTTCCGCTGCGCTTTTCATCAACGCGACGTTGAGAGAGGTATGAGGCATTTTGCATCGCATACTCGGCACCGTTACGGAACACCAGCATGTGCTCGACGGATTCTGCGAGAAAATTAATGTAGAACGGCTTCAATTCCAGTACATTATTGTTAGCACTTTGCATAGAACCCTCTGAAAAATTTCTTGTGGTAAGCGACAAGGGCGTCGACTCCTCCCGGCAAGCATCACAATGCAACATAAAATATTATATTTAATTTAACTTTCAATATCCATGCGTGACCAGCATCCTTTCTTTGGGGAAACTTAAATGGCAAGAACGGGCATTGGGCGAATGATTACAAATTAAAAAATATAGTCGATCATACATTGAAGTTGCATCGAAAATAATATTTTATTGCGACCCGGACTGAGGCTTGGCTTGCAAGACGCGCCCCTCTTTTACGCTGGCATGATCGAAGCTGAACGGCACCGGAGCGAAGGCCAAAACACGGGATCGCAAAAAAGGCGCAGGCGGCACGACCGTGACACGGCCGGACGCACTCGATGGCCGAGCCGCGATTCAAGGATACGCCTGGGCTACGTCCCGAGTGAACTGGACAGCGCGCCTTCCTGTTGCGCGGCGTGCGCAGCGATGCTGTCGCCGCCGTTGGTCTTGAAGCGCGACACTATCTGTACCAAATCTTGAGACTGGTTCTTCAAGCTGAAAGCGGCTGCCGCAATTTTCTCCACCAGCGCCGCGTTCTGTTGCGTGGCCTGGTCCATCTGCGTGATCGCGTTGCCTACTTGCGCCACGCCCAAGGCTTGCTCGCTGCTGGCAACACTGATTTCACCCATGATGTCGGTCACCCGACGAATGCTGTTGACCACTTCGCTCATCGTGACTCCAGCCTGATCCACCAGCTTGGTGCCGTGTTCGACTTGCTCCACGCTGGCATTGATCAAGCTCTTGATTTCCCTGGCTGCTTCCGCACTGCGTCCAGCGAGGCTGCGCACTTCGCTGGCGACCACCGCAAAGCCGCGCCCCAGTTCACCCGCCCGTGCGGCCTCCACCGCCGCGTTCAGAGCCAGGATGTTGGTCTGAAAAGCAATGCCGTCGATGACGCTGATGATGTCAGAAATTTTGCTCGAAGACTCGTTGATGCCCTTCATGGTCCCCACCACCTGAGCGACTGCTTCACCACCCTTGATCGCCACCGCGGAGGCGCTCATGGCCATCTGATTGGCCTCACTGGCGCTGTCCGCGTTCTGCTTGACAGTGACATTGAGTTCTTCCATCGACGCCGCTGTCTTTTCCAGGGCGCTGGCCTGCTGTTCGGTGCGCGCGGCGAGGTCATTGTTGCCCTGCGCGATTTCAGCGCTGGCGGTGGCCACATCCTCGGATCCCTGCCCCACATCGGTGACCAATTTGGCAAGGCTGGACTGCATGTCACGCAAAGATGCCATCAATGCCCCGACTTCATCGTTGCTGCCAATTGAGATGGACTTGCTCAGATCACCATGTGCCACCCTGTCTGCGGCTTCCACCGCTTTCGCCAGTGGACGGGTAATGGTTCTGCTCAACCAGGCGGCACCGGCCATGCTCAATGCTGTCGCGACCAGCATCAAGCCATAGGCCCAAGCGCTGCTGGTCCTGGCCCCCGCGCTGGCGCTGGCAGATGCCGCCCGCTCTTCCTTGGCCAGTTGCACCTTCAACTGCAGCAGCAAGGTGCCGGCTTCCCGGTCAGCCCCTTCGGCAGCATTGTCCCCGGCTGCGGAGTCCATGCCTGCCGCCTTGAAGGCCTCGAAAGCTTTTTTGTAGCGCTCGGCAGTCACATTGATGGACGAGGCAAATTTTTGCTGAATTTCTTGGCTCGGGCCGGTGCCAATCAGGTCATCCAGATTCTTGAGATCAACTTGCAATTCCTGCATGTTCTTGAGGTGCGAGGTCCAATATTTGTCGAGCTTCTTTGAATCCTTGCCACGTAAAAGAACATTTTTCCATTCCTGAATGACAGCCGAAAAATGGGTCCCGGCGGTCGCAGCCACGTTCATCGTTTGGACGGCATGCTGCACCTCCACCTCATAACTGCGCACTGCCTGATTCAGTTTGTAAATGCCAAACATGCCGCCCAAAAACAGCATGGCCAGAGCCAAGGCAAAGGCAAGAGGAAGCTTCAGACTCAATTTCATTGGATACTCCGTGTACAAATCAGCTGCCCAGTTTGCCGAGAATTTCAGCCATATTTACCGGGAGATGCAGGATAACTGAGAAGAATTACGCTTGTCCAATCATCGTCTCA
>CANFGA010000472.1 GCA_947446335.1 Oxalobacteraceae bacterium
CAGCCGGCCATGGTGCTCAATGCCAGTGCTGCTACCAGAATGGATGCGAATTTAAAATTTTTCATAGAGCGAACTCCTTGTGTGGTGATGCCAGCGACGACTTGCATCGATGACTGAAGAATAGCGGTCGATCGATACGGCGGTCTGTTCGGCAGCGCACATAAAATTGCTTATTACTATTTTGGCAGGCATTTATTTTTTTGACGCCTCTGCCTGGCCACGACATTCAGCGCGCACTCTTGGCTTCGCGCAGTTGCTGACCGGGCGCAGGCGCGCGCGGCTTGATGCTCGCTTGTGCCAGCAATTTTCCGCACGCGCTGGCCTGGCCAGGCCCCATGTTGATCAACGGCAGCAGAGCGGCGATCGGCGCCACGGCGGCGAGCGCGAGGGCGCCGCCTGCGCGCAATGCCAGTACGCCCTTGTCGACGCTGACCTTGGGTTGGTCGAAGCTGCCGCGCAGATACAGCGGCGCGCGCAGCGAGAACACGCGCAAGCCTCTGGTGTCCGGCTTCAGCGTCAAGTCGAGTTGTTCGCGCGCCAGATTGATGGTGCCGCTCACGTTCAGTACCGCTTCTTCGGTATCGACGATGAAGCTGCGGGTGCGCATCAAGCCATTGGTGACGGAAAAATCGGTCGCCATGCAATTGAGCTTGACTTGTTCATCCCCGAACAGGCGCGACAGCACCACGCTGCCGATGTTGAGCCCCATTTCTTCGAGCAGCAGTTTGCTGATCGTGCCTTCGTTGATCAGCGTCCTGATTTCGCCGTTCGACGATCCGAGCAAGCTGGCCACGGAATTGCCGAGCGCCGACAGCTTGGCATCGCCATTGATTTCACCGATGCTCGCCTGCAGCGGCTGCATTCCCGGGAACAGTTGCTTCAGTTTCAGATTGCGCGCGCTGGTGGTCATTTCGGCGCGCACCGCTTCGCGCCCGCTCTCGCCGCCGCTGGCAAGTTTGATGGTCGAGTCCAGCGTGCCGCCGGCGATGGCGAAATTGAGCGGGGCGAGCGTGAGCACGCCGTCTTGCAAGATCAAGTGGGCCGTCAAGCGGCTGATCGGCAAAGCCTGGTTCTGGATGATTTTATTGGCGCTGTAGGTGACGTCGACATCGATGCTGTTCCAGCGTTCGGTTTTGAAGGTTTCTACCGGCAACAGTTTGCCGCTCGGCTGCATCTGCGCCGCGCCGCGCGTGTTCTTGCTGGCATTCGAGTCGGCGCCGATCACGGGCCCCAGATCCTTCAATCGCAGCAGGCGCGAGGTGACCGCACCGCTCAAGCGCGGGCGCGGCTGCCTCGATTCGAACGCCAGTTTGCCTTCGATGTCGCTGGCGCCAACCTTGCCTTGGAATTGGTCGTAGACCCAATGGCTACCCTTGGCATTGATGCTGCCCAGCAAATGCCCCTCGGTCGAGAACGGCGGCGTTTCGGGCAAGACCAGGCCAGTCAAGCGGTACAAGCCGGCCATGCTGGCGCCGGCAATCTTGAGGCGCATGTCGAGCGCGGCCAGATCGGTCGGCTTGGTCAAGGTGCCTTCGATGCCGATCGCAGTCGTGCCGACCTTGACTTCGGCAACGATCGGATAGGGTGCCATTTGCCGTTGCAGCGACAGCGCTGCGCCCGCCTTGCCGCTGCCGCTGACACGCTCGCCGTTCAACTTGCCGTGCAGTTTCCATTGCACGCCATATTCTGGATCGCCACTGATGGTATCGATGTCGAGCGCGATATCGGCCTTTTTTACCGCATCGATCAGGTGCACGCTGCCTTTGCTGAATGCGACGCGCTGCAGATCGAGTTTCCACTCTGAAGCCGGACCTGGCTGCTCGAAATTCCAGTTGTTCTTGCCGTCGATATTGCGCCGCAATGTCACCACCGGCGCTTCGAAGCTGAGCAGCGGGATCGAGATGGTCTTGTTCAGCAGCGCCAGCGGGTTGAGCGAAAATGAAAACTGGCTGGCGCTGGCCATCTGCGCCGTAGTGGAGTCCATCCCCGGCGGCTCGCCCACGCGCACGTCCCTGGCCATCAGGTGCGGCCAGGGCAGGAGGGCGCGCCAGCCGGACTGCAGCGTGCCATCTTGCCGCCATGACAGCGACAAATCGCCATCAATCGCGAACGGGCGCCCGATGGCTTGGCTGGCGCGCTCGTTGAGCCACGGTTTGGCGCGATTCCAGTCGACATTGAGCAGCGCGATCAACCCGATCGCGGGCACGGCGAGCAAGGTGCCGGCGATGATGAGCGCGATTTTTCTATGACGCGGCTGGAGCATGGGAGCCTCTTTCAGTGACAGGGGCAAACGGTGTTGGATGGACGGTGGATTGATGCTTGGCCGGGCAGAAATTCCCCGCGTCTTTCGTTGATTGATGTGCGTCAATATGGCTTGAGTTTACACGAAATCAACCATGGATCAACCATGAACGGGCGCGCCTGCGTGGCGCCTGTTCGATTGAAAATCGATGTTATGTTCGGTAGCGTACAGAAAATTATGATGTAATAGTCTATAACTTGAACCAACAATCGAGTTGCATGCCGCGTCCCAGCCTCTGGCCGGACCAGAATTCTGCTTTTGAGACGGCAACATTGCTTGCACGCCACTATGCCGAGTATGATGGGGCGAGGGCATGCAAAACCGATGCTGGTCGACCGGGCGTGCCCGGTTGACGGACATCATGGTTGTCGAAGAAGAGCGCACCGACGACATCTGCGGTTTGCTCGAACAGGTTTTAGTCGGTAAAGTCAATACTTTCATTCACAAACAGGAGTTTCACCATGCTGGAAACAAATATCAGTACCGTCAATAACGATGTCAAGACCTTGGTCAAGGATGCCCAGGCATTGTTCACCGCAGCTGCCGCATTGAGCGGAGAGAAAGCCGATGAAGTGCGTGGCCGCGGCATGCGCGTGCTCGATGCTGCTCTGGTCAAGGCGCATGAAGCGCAAGCGAGCGCTCTGGTCGCCGGCAAGGAAATGGCCGCTTCAGCCGATACCTATGTCAAGGAAAACCCATGGCGCACGATCGCCGCCGCAGCCAGCGTCGGCTTGCTCGTTGGCGTCATTTTGGGTCGCAAGTAATTCAACGGCCCAGGAGCTGATATGGACAAATCTGCTGGAACTCATGGCTCCGGCCTGATCGGCTCCTTGGCCGGAGTAGCAAGAAACAGCTTTGGCCTCTTGCTGTCGAGGCTCGAACTGGCGGCACTCGAATTGTCGGAAGTGCGCAACCACATGTTGCAACTTTTCGTGGTCTTCACGCTGTCCATCGTGGCCGTCCTGTTTGCGATCGCCTATGCCAGCGTGCTGGTGGTGTTCTTGAGCTGGGATGCGCTGGGCTGGAAGATATTGCTGATCATGATGCTGGGTTTTCTGGTGCTGGCCGCTGG
>CANFGA010000473.1 GCA_947446335.1 Oxalobacteraceae bacterium
CCGGGCAGGTCGAGCGTGGCCTGGTCTTTTTTATCTCTCATCGTGATCCTTTGTGCGGCTCGCGCGGCGTTCAGCGCACCCCTGGCTGCTGTTCTGTTATCGTCGGGGCGGAGCCGGCAGGCTCAAGCGGCCCGCAGTGTACCACAGCGCCCTGTTGCCGGACTCGGCCGGTTGGGGAAATCAGCGAAAACGCAAGGCCCCGCTCAGGTCGCCCGGCGGCATTGGGCAGTTCCAAGCCTTCCAGCAGCGGCAAGGCTATTCTGGTCTCGATTGTGCTGCGCTGTTGCCCGAAAAGTGTACCATCAGGATCCACAGCCTTGCGCTCCCTTCCATCTTGATCTGAAAGACAAATGACGACCATCGAACTCCCCACCGAACTCCCTTTCCGTGCCACGACGGCCCAGGCTTGCCAATGGCTGGCGCAGCAAACCGGCGCTCCATGGACCCTGGCGCGGATGCTGGAACAGGGCGTGACACCCTATGTCTGGCTGGACCATGACGCCGATCATCCGGCGCTGTTCGGTGATGCGAATGGCGGTTACGCCGCGCCAATTTTTTTCGAGGGCGATATCGCGCGCCTGATTGCCGGCAGTAATGATGTGCTGATCACGATCACCAAGGATGTCTGGAAGATCGTGACCAGACTCAAGGAACCCGGTCTGCGCAGGCAGTTGCACGAGTTGCGCTTTTTAAAAAAGGATCTGGAGCGCCTGGTTGGCAAGCTCAAGCGCGAAGCCGAGATCGCCGCTGAACCGGTCGTGATCGAGGCGGCAAGGGAATCGCAGGATGGCATCAGCGGCGCGCAAGTGCTGGTCGCCTTTGCCCGCCTGGTCAGGATCGATCTGGAACAAGCGTTGGCCGATGCTGGCGGCATGTTCGGCGATGATGGCGCGAGAGTCAAGGGCAGCGTCAGGAAGGCAAAAAACAAGGCCTTGTGGAATCCGGTGACGCTGGCGCTCGGATTGAACGATGTGTACCGGGTTCCGCTGCCGCATCTGACAAGGGCATTCCATGCGCACGACTTTCTCGATGCATGGGCTGGTGAATGGAGTCACACCCTGGCGCTGCTGGGCAAATAGCGCACCAGCTCTGCTTTTGCCGCGTGCTTGATCACTGCGGGACGGTCAGGATGTGCACGTGCAGCGTATCGAGGATCGTGGCCATCGGCACCACGTAAGTCCACTGTGGCGATGTTGAGATCACGATGCCGAGCGGGCGGTTGCTGGTGTCGAGTACCAGTGCCCCCGAGTCGCCCTGCCACGCGAAGGGCGTACCCGCCGTTTGCTCGATCGCGATCAGTCCGGAAAAATGCGCTTTCAGTGCTGGCCCGTAGCTGACGTCGATGCTCACGCCGTGCTGGCGCACGACGCTATAGGTTTCCTCGGTGCTGCGGCCACACTTGTGGACCCGCTCCCCTGGTGTTGCCTCGATCGGCACGTCGCCAATGCGGCCGAAAAAATCGTTGAGCACCGACACCAGATTGGTGTTTACTTGCGCCAGAGCGCAGTCGATCTGATTGGTTTTGCTGGCTCGAAAATCGATCGGGTAGGCATGCGTGAGACGCGCGATCACATGTTGCGGCACCAGGCCACCATCGGCGACGCTGGGCTGGACGATCGCGTCGCCCGCTTGTGCATTGCCGAGCAGGGCCAGCACGTGGTTGCACGACAATAAATATGCTACGCCATAATCGTCGGCCACCAGACAGGCGATGGTGCCCGAGCATGAGCCCGGTCGCGCATTGCCAACCGAAATGCCGCCGGTGGCCGGACGCACCGTGCCGTTGCAAGCCGATGTCGTCGGCTCGGCGCCGATGACGACATCGGTTGCGATGCCGTTGATCTGCTTTGGCACCAGCGCCCGGGCCAGCACTTTGTCCGCGTCGACCTTGCGCGCCACGGTGACCACGATCGCCACCTGGTCCAGGTGTTGCCCTGCGCTGCGCTTGCTGCCTATGCCGACCGAGATGATGTTTTCAAAGCCGTAATCGAGGCCGCCACTGTCGGCTGCGTTCGCTTGTTTGCGCACAGCGAGCATCAGAGTTTGCTCAAGGCTGGCACGCGCGCGCTCAAGCTTCTTGGCGCTTGGCCGCTTGCTTTTGCCGGTGTTTTCCTTGTCGCGGGCCTTGCTGGTCGCCGCCGCAACCGCCTTGATCTGCTCGATCGCCGCCGCATCGCCTTCGATCTCGAGTGCGGCATCGGTGAATCGCTGCGGATACATCTGCGCCAGTGATGCGCTCAGTTGGGGCAGTACGCTTTTTTGCGCCATGCTGGTCGCCAGCGCCGCGCCTCTCGGCTTGGAGGGCAGTGCCGAAGCTTCGGTGCCGGGTTTTTTTTTGATGACCATGATCGCTTGCCTTTCGTATCGTTGCTTGGGCCGCGCGCGGCCCGGAGTCCGTGATGGTCGCCTGGGTTGCTTATGTCACTTGCCGCTGTCCTTCAAGCTCTTTGCCAGAGCCAGCGCATCCTTGAAGGCCTGGGTATCGAGGTTGCTGCCAGCCTTGTCGTTGCTGATGTTGAAGCGGCACGGGCCGTTCGCTTGCAATTCGCCGCCGCGCCGCAGGCGCGTCAGGTTGACGAAGGCTGGATCGGCCAGTTCGATGCTGAACGCCAATTGCTGGCGTGGCGGTGTTGCCGGTGTCGCGGCTGATGCCGGTATGGCTCGTTCCTGCCTGGCGCGGTGGCCAGGGGTGGGAATGAGCGTACCGCTCGGTGTGACCGTCACTGCTGCAGCGTCGCCAGAGGTGGCTGGCATCGTTGGCAGCGAGATGTTGGCCGGGCCGGTGAGCCTGATCGTGGCCTGGACGCAGGCCGACGATGGAAACACCTTGCGCGCATCGCCATCGAGTGCGCGTTGACGGAACTCTGCGTAGGGGATCACCCATGACGGATAGTGCCCGATGGCGATCGAACACGACCAGTCGGGGTTGCGGCGCAAGTTGCAATCGACGGTGCTGCCGACCGGCAGCGCCCTGGGGTTGCCTTCCCGGTCGCTGAACGGATCGATGATCTCGTTTTTGAAGTTCCCCGTTGTCACGCCCGCTGCGATGGAAGCGAGGCCGGTTCCCACCTCGAGCAGCTTGGAGGCGTTGCTCTCGGCGCTGGTCGCGATCGATTTCACCACGTTTTTTCCTTCGACGAATTCCCATTTGGTGATCGTCGACGACGTCCACAAGCTCCACTGTGCATCGGCCATCATGCTGTGCTGCTGCGCTCCCGCGTAATCGTCGTCGGGCATCACAGTCGCCGTGATCGCACTGACCTGCTGCGCGAGCATGACGCTGGTTTGCGGCAAGGTGAATTTCATGAAGCCGTCGCGATCTGGCCCCGGTGTCCTGTATTCGAGATTGGGGGTGGCGGCGCAGCCGGACAAG
>CANFGA010000474.1 GCA_947446335.1 Oxalobacteraceae bacterium
CAAGCCGAGATCCACATCGAGGGCGATGCCGGCTGGGCCGCCAATTTGCCGACCTGGCGCATCGAAGAGCACTGGCTGCTCGACATCTTCTGGGGCGGGCGGGCGATGACCGGTTACCACGCCTGGGTCTTCCCGTTCATCGCGCTGTTCTTTCACTTCCCGCTGGTCTTCATCGGCCAGTGGTCGTGGCAACTGGAAGCGCGCGCCGTGGCGTCGATCATGCTGTTCTGGATCATCGAAGATTTTTTGTGGTTCATCATCAACCCCGCTTTCGGCTGGAAGCGTTTTCGCCAGGAACACATTTCGTGGCACAAGAACTGGGTCTGCGGCGCGCCGGTCGAATACTGGCTGTTCACATCGATCGGCGCGCTGCTGTTCTGGTATGCCTACGGCGCATGACGATAGCGGCGCCAGTGGCGCTGCCTGGCTCTGACACTATGCGCGCGGCAAATCCAGCGCATGCAGCACGCGGGCGCACAGTTCGGTCGAGGTGCGCGCGATGACTTCATCGGGCACGTCGAATTTGGTCGTCAGTTTCTGATGATCTTCGAAGCCGTAGGACACCATGAAAGGATGCATGCCGGTCTTGAGCGCCGCGAGGTAATCCTTGTGTTCGTCGCCGCAGATATAGGCGCGCGCCGGATTGATGTCGAAGCGTTCCCTGGCCAGGCGAAACTGGATGTTCTTCTTTTCACTGAGCGCAATATGGACCATGAAGTCGAGTTGGCCCGAGTCGATTCCATGGCGCAGAAACAACAGGCGCAGCGTTTCCAGCGGTTCATCGGTAATGTTGCGGGTGACCAGGCCGACGACGATGTCGGGTGCAGCGATCAGGGTTTGCACCAGTTGCGCAATTCCCGGATACAGCTGTGCTTCTTCGCGGTAGACCTCGGTCAGCGTGGCGACGATCTGTTTGCGGCTTTGCTTGCGGATATTTTTCTTGAGCATGGACGGAAATTGTTTCAGTCCGCCCAGATATTTGAACAGGTGATGCCGCTTCTGGAAGCTTTGCTGATCGCCCAGCGTCATGCCGTGCCGTGAAAAAGCCATTTCAATCGCAGAATAGGCGTCGATGGTGGTGCCATCGGCGTCCAGGATGATCAATTTCTTGTTGCTTTTGTACATTTTTGGCCCCCGGTTGTCGCTATCATAAAGAAGGCTTGCTACAGCGGCATGACACGTTGTTTGAAAACAGCGGCCTATTTCGCTTGCGCGCCGCGATGGGCCCAGCTCGTGGTACGCCTTTCGATCACTGCGAACAATTCATACATGGCCATCGCCATCGCCCCGATCACGACCAGTCCGGCGAAAGCGAGCGGCATTTTCATCGACGACCCGGCCGAGACCAGCAGATAGCCTATGCCCTGGTTCGAGGCATTCATCTCGGAGACGGTCGAGCCGACAAAGGCGAGCGTGATCGCCACCTTCAGCGACGCGAAAAAGTACGGCATCGAACGCGGCAAGCCGACCTTGAGCAAGATGTCGATGCGGCGCGCGCCCAGCACGCGCAGCACGTCTTCCAGTTCCGGTTCCAGCGTCGCCAGGCCGGTCGCGATGTTGACCATGATCGGAAAAAATGAAATCAGGAACGCGGTCAGGATCGCCGGGCCCGCGCCGATGCCGAACCAGACCACGAGAATCGGCACGAAAGCGGCCTTCGGCAGCGCATTGAAGGCCGTCATCAAGGGATAGGCCGCCTTGTAGAGAAAAGGCGAGCAGCCGATCGCCACGCCCAGCAGCACGCCGACCACGACCGCGAGCGCAAACCCGGCCATCGTGACCCAGTAGGTGGAGAGCGCATGGCCGGCGATCGGGCCGGCGAATTCGAACATCGATGCGATGATCGCAAGCGGGCCTGGGAAGATGAATTCGGAGATCGCAAAGCCGCTGCAAATGGCTTGCCACAGCACCAGGATCGCGAGCAGCAGCAGCGTGGACGCGTATCGGTCGGCGCCGCGCAAGAGGGTTTTTTTCATCGCTTTTCCTTGTTCTGCTTCAGGTATTTCTGACGCGGCCTATGTGCTCGCGCAATTCGTGGACCAGCGCCGTGAACTGGTCGCTGTAAGTCACTTCCAGGTCGCGCGGGCGCGGCAGCGGATTTTCCTTGCGCGCAACGATGCGGCCCGGGCGCTTGCTCATCACGTAAATGGTGTCAGCCAGAAAGGCCGCTTCGCGCAGATCGTGCGTGACCAGAATCACGTTGAAGCGGCGCGCGCTCCACAAGTCGCGCAGCACGCACCACAATTCCTCGCGCGTGAAGGCATCGAGGGCGCCGAAGGGTTCGTCGAGCAGCAGCATCTTCGGTTCATGGATCAGGGCGCGGCAGATCGATGCGCGCTGCTGCATGCCGCCCGATAATTGCCATGGAAATTTGTCGGCATAGCCATCGAGTCCGACGGTTTTCAACAAGGCGAGCGCGCGCTCGATGTAGAGCTTCTTGTCGCGCTTGAAGTTGCTGCGATACGGTTCGACGATTTCCAGCGGCAGCAACACGTTCTCCAGCGTGGTGCGCCACGGCAGCAAGGTCGGGGCCTGGAATGCCATGCCGACGATTTTCAACGGGCCGGTCACTGGCGCGCCATCGATCGCAATGCTGCCGCGGCTGGGCTTGGAGAGCCCGGTGGCCAGTTTCATGAAGGTCGATTTTCCGCAGCCGGAGGGGCCGACGATGGCGATGAATTCGCCTTGCCCGGTTTGCAGCGAAATGTCTTCGACTGCGAAATCGTCGCTGCCTTCATAGGCCAGGTAAACATGTTGGAAATCGACGAAACTGGTGGTCATGGGCAAGATCGATCAAGTGGCAGGTTGAACAATGTGCTGCGGCGCACCGCAGCACGCTTCACATCACTTGGGAAACACGTTCAGCTCGGCGCGCGTTGGCAGGAACGATGGATTCCACAGCAGCGCCGGATCGACCCGCGTCTTGGTCTGGTAAGTGTCCGATACCTGCGATGCCATCAGGCTCAGGCGCGCAGCCGATACCTGGCCAAAGCCTTCGGCCTTGGCGTTCGGCGTTGCAATGGCGCTGGCGATGGCCAGCTTCAGGCGCCGCAGTTCGAGCTTTTCATCGATCAAGCCATCGCGCTCCTTGAGCACCTTGATCGCGCCATCCGGGTCCATCATCACATCCTTGGCCGCCTTGGCGAAGGCGCGCAAGAAGCCCTTGACCGCTTCCGGCTTTTGCTTGGCGAAGCCATCGGCGGCGATGATCGCGTTGCCATACAGCTTGATGCCGTAATCGGGATATTTGAAGACCACGATGTCGTCATCCTTGATTGAGCGTGCATTCAGGTTCAGCAGCGACGTGAAATAAAAGCCGGTGATCGCATCCACATCGCCGCGCACCAGCATGGTTTCGCGCAGCGCCGGATCC
>CANFGA010000475.1 GCA_947446335.1 Oxalobacteraceae bacterium
CCGGCCACTTCGGTCAGCACATCGTCGAAGCGGCGCGACACTTCTTCGCCGCGCGTGTAAGGCACCACGCAATAACTGCAATACTTGCTGCAGCCTTCCATGATCGACACGAAGGCCGATGCGCCGTCGACCTTGGCCGGTGGCAAATGGTCGAATTTTTCAATCTCGGGGAAGCTGATGTCGACCTGCGACTGGCCGCTGCTGCGCCGGTCCTTGATCAATTGCGGCAAGCGGTGCAGGGTTTGCGGTCCGAATACCAGATCGACATAGGGCGCGCGCTTGACGATCGCCTCGCCCTCTTGCGAGGCGACGCAGCCGCCGACGCCGATCAACAGATCGGGTTTCAACAGCTTCAATTCGCGCAGGCGCCCGAGGTCGGAAAAGACCTTTTCCTGCGCCTTTTCGCGCACGGAACAGGTGTTGAGCAAGATGACGTCGGCTTCTTCTGCAATCTCGGTGCGCACCAGGCCGTTCGATGCGCCCAGAACGTCAGCCATCTTGTCCGAGTCGTACTCGTTCATTTGACAGCCGAAGGTTTTGATGAATACTTTTTTCTGCATGGGACTGGGGACTCGTTGGGGTGCGGTTGGGGGTGATGCTGCATCGACGCCGGGTCTGTCCGGTTCGCATTGCGCGCGCGGCCCGCGATGCATGATTCCAAAGCGTCAGTTTAACGTAAATTCGCCACGCCGGCCCGATTCGGCCGCCATGCTTCGCAGGCGCCGTGCAACGGCGTCTCGTATTCCCATGGCAATGTCGTCGATGGCCGCGGACAGTTTGATTGATGTTGAACAACGATCACCGCTGGCCTGCCGCAGGAGCGCTTCGTTTTTGAAATACAATATTGCTTGAAGTGCAATTTAATCAAAAAGAACACGAATTGGCGTTGGAGGCGCATCGATATTCTTTACTTTGACCATGCGCGATGTTCCAGCAAATAACTTCGTGAGCCCGTTGGAAAACCAAAGTTTGACATGGTAGTTGTGAACTTATTTCAAAAAGCTAAGTCTTTCTTAAGTTCGGAACGGCATCATTCAATCACTTACTAGACGAGGAAAATCATGGCACACCATTCTCTTGCTTCTCAAGAAAGCTACAATCCGAATCACTTGCTCGACATTTTGCTGGGCAAGATGCAGCTCAAGAATGACGCAGCCCTGTCGCGCTTGCTCGAAGTCGCGCCGCCGGTCATCAGCAAGATTCGGCACCACAGATTGCCCGTAGGCGCATCGCTGCTGATCCGCATGCATGAAGTGACCGGCATGAGCATCCGCGATTTGCGCGACCTGATGGGTGATCGCCGCACCAAATATCGCTTGTCCGATGCCCAAGGCCGGCCAAAAACAGACGACCGCAATGGCGTCGCTGAAGCAAGTTACGCACATTGATCCTTTTTAGTCTTGGCGCCGGAGTCGATGCACTCCGGCGCGGCTTCAAGGCAGTGTTTCAAGGCAGTATCGATGAGGCGATCTCTTCGTAATAGAGTTCGGTTTCCTTGAACAATTGTAGCCAAGCATGATCATCGAGTCCTATGGTTGCCCACGCCGCCGGAGAGACACGCGGCACCAGATCATCGGGCACTTGCGTCAAGTCCAGCGCATGCACGACGGCATTGGCAACGTGAATGATGGCCGCCAAGGCGCTCGCGCCTGGGGCCTCCGGGTTGTGATGGCCGGCGATGGCCAGTTGCAGCGTATCGGAAAAATTCCAATGTTGCGCCAGCACCAGTCCGGCTTCGACGTGGTCTATCCCCAGAACCGCACGCTCGGCTTCTTGCATCGTGCAATCGTGCGCTGCGCGGTAGGCAGCGGCCTGCTGAAACTCCTGTGGGAAGCAGAGCGCCAGCGCCAGTCGTCCTATGTCGTGCAACAAGCCTGCAGTAAATGAATAATCCTGATTGACCCGCATCAGTCGCGCCAGTACCTTGGCGCAAGCGGCGGTGGCGATCGAATGGCGCCAGAACGACTTGGCGTCCAGTCCTTGGCACATCGTTTCTGAAAAGTGGCTGGTGATGGCCGCCGCCATGACCAGGTTGCGCGTGACCTGGAAGCCCAGATAAGTGATCGCTTGCTGGATCGTGGTCACCTTCACTTGCAATCCATACAGCGATGAATTGGCCATGCGCAAGGTCTTGGCCGCGAGCGCCAGATCGCGCGCGACCTTCTTGGCCAGCACCGATATGTCGACATCTTCCTGGTCGATGCTGTTGATCAAGTCGACGACTATGGCTGGCAGCGAAGGCAAGTCATCGAGCTTCTTGATGGCCTGTTCATAAGTAAGGTGGGCACTCATGGCAGCGTTTCCTGGTTCAGCCGGAACTCCAGCATCAGGCGATGCAGTGCGCTGGTCGCCCGGTCCGCGTCATCTGCCAGGTCATTCTTGCGAAACAGATAGGCGATGCGTTTGCCGTGTTGCTGGCGCGCGCAAGCCACTTCCTGGTCCGATAATGTCGTCTGCAGCATGATCGGCAGCGTTTCGATGCCGTGATGCGGCAGCAAGGCCAGCATCGCCGGATTCAGGACCGTGCCGCGCGGCAACAGTACCTTGCCCTGCAGATCGAGCAATTCGTCTGACAAGACCATGCCGGCTCGTACCTGTGCCAATTCCATGTATTGATGCAGTCCGGTCATCGCACTATTCTCCTCGATTGGCCCGATATTACCATTGCGACGAGACGCTGTCAGTTCTCGTTGAGCGTGCGTCTTGCCTGCGAATGGCGATCGGCGAGATGGGACAGTCGATCATCGTATTGTTCCGAATCGGTAACAATGACCGGCTGTCCCATTCCATCAAGCAGGAGCGCACGATGTGGCAGTTGTTGCAGCCAACTGTATCATTGTGAGACAGTCGTGCTGAAGATTGATGCATGTCGATGGCCTGAAACCTGCGTACTTTGGAGCCAAGCAAGAAAATTCACGGTGTATGAGTCGTTTTCAAGATGCGGCATGGAACTTGCATTTGTTCCTGCGATGGCTTTGACTTTGACGCTGAAGCAATCATCCAACCCTGTCATGAACATAAATTACTGGAGATCACCATGCAATGGACCAAACCTGAATATACAGACCTGCGTTTTGGCTTTGAAATCACGATGTACATCGCCAATCGTTAATCGACGTTGAGTCGTACCTGCAAGCTTGTCACCACACGGCGATCGGATGATCCGGTCGCCGCATTCGATCCCCCTTAATGTTGAATCCATGAAAATCATCGTACTCGGCTCGGCAGCAGGTGGCGGATTCCCGCAGTGGAATTGCAATTGTCATAATTGCGATGGGATACGCAATGGCACCATCAAGGGCAAGGCACGGACCCAATCATCGATTGCCATTTCCTCCAATGGCACGGACTGGGCATTGATCAATGCTTC
>CANFGA010000476.1 GCA_947446335.1 Oxalobacteraceae bacterium
CGATCGGCATGGTAGGTGCGCTCGGTGTAGCGCGCCACCTTGGTGCACAGCACGCCAGCAGTCGTCGGATGGTCGGGATCGCCCTTGACGCTGGTGGCAATCCCATCTTCGACCGTCACCAGCAAGGCGCAGGTATCGGGGCAATCGTGCGGACAAACCGCACGCACTTGAGTCGTCATGACAGCATCCTGAAAAAATAGGCAATAAAGGGTGCTACTTTATACGATTCCGGGCTCCAACATGCGATGCCTGTCGCCAGGCCCGATGCGGCGCGCGAACACGCGCTACAATGGTTTATAACGATATTTCCGAGGGCTGCATCGATGGCCAATATCGGACCAACCAATTGGAGGCCTTGATGACACCAGATGATCCGCTGATTGCCGAATTGCAACAGATCCGGCGCGACCTGCATGCCCATCCCGAGCTATGCTATGAAGAACAACGCACCGCCGATGTCATTGCAGCCAAGTTGACCGAGTGGGGCATCCCGGTCGTACTGGGGCTGGGACTGACCGGCGTGGTCGGCATCATCCGGCGCGGCACATCAAGCCGCGCGATCGGCCTGCGCGCCGACATGGATGCATTGCCGATGCAGGAAATGAATACCTTCGCGCATGCCTCGCGCCATCCTGGCAAGATGCATGCCTGCGGCCACGATGGCCACACCGCGATGCTGCTGGGCGCGGCCCATCATCTGGCCGAGCATGGCGCTTTCGACGGCACCGTGTACGTGATTTTCCAGCCGGCGGAAGAAGGTGGCGCCGGCGCGCGGCAAATGATCGCCGATGGCTTGTTCGAACAATGCCCGATGGATGCGATCTACGGAATGCACAACTGGCCGGGCGCCGCGGCCGGCACGCTGTCCGTCGTCGCGGGTCCGATGATGGCCTCCAGCAATGAATTTTCGGTCGTGGTCAAGGGCAAGGGCGCGCATGCGGCGCAACCGCACAAGGGCATCGATCCGGTCATGCTTGCGGTGCAGATCGCGCAAAGCTGGCAAACCATCATCACGCGCGAAAAAAGTCCGCTCGATACCGCCGTGCTGTCGATCACGCAAATTCACGCCGGCAGCGCCACCAACGTGATACCAAGCGAGGCGACGCTGATCGGCACCGTGCGCACTTTCACGACGCCGGTGCTGGACTTGATCGAAAACCGGATGCGCGCCGTGGCCGAACACACTGCGGCAGGGTTCGGCGCGCAAGTCGAGTTCAATTTCAAGCGCAACTACCCGCCGCTGGTCAACCACGCCAAGGAAACAGCGTTTGCGGTGCAGGTGATGAAACAGGTGGTCGGCGCCGAGATGGTCGATGAGCATGTCGAGCCGACCATGAGCGCCGAAGATTTTGCTTTTTTCTTGCAAGAAAAACCCGGCTGCTACATCTTCATCGGCAATGGCGAAGGCGAACATCGCGACGGCGGTCATGGCATGGGGCAATGCGTGCTGCACAATGGCAGCTACGATTTCAACGATCGATTGCTGCCGACCGGCGTCAGCTACTGGGTCAAGCTGGCCGAAATGAGCTTGCCCAACGCAGCCTGACATTTCAAGGCAAGCGATCCGGCCCCTGGCCCAGGCGCTGGCCCGGATTCAATTGCTCCAGCGCGAGCAAGGCGGCGCTGTGATCGGCATTCGGATAGGCTGATGCGATCGATTCATAGCGCTGCGTGACCAGTTGCGCCAGCGGCAGGTTGATGCCGGCAGCCTGCGCCGCATGGGCGATGTTATGCATGTCCTTGAGCTGGCTTCGAACTTGTCCCCCTGGAAGAAAATTGCGCTCCAGCATGCGCTGGCCGTGCATGTCCAGTATCTTGCTCTCGGCAAAGCCGCCGCGGATCGCCGCGCGCACCGCTTGCGGATCGGCCCCGGCCGCCTGTGCCAGCAGCAATGCTTCAGCGACGATGTTCAGCGTGGCGCCGACGATCAATTGATTGCACAATTTGGCGACCTGGCCGCTGCCGGCGGGTCCGACCAGCATGGCCCGTCCAAGCACCGCCAGCACCGCTTCAGCCTGCGCAAAGTCGGGCGCGCTGCCGCCTGCCATGATGGCGAGCGTGCCGGCCTGGGCCCCGGCCACGCCGCCCGAGACCGGTGCATCGATGAAATGGCGGCCATGCTCGGCGAGCAGCGCATGTGATTGCTGCGCCTCGGATTGACGGGTCGAACTCATGTCGACCCATAGCGCGGCAGGCACCAGGTTTGGCAGCGCCGCCTGCATCACCGCCGCCACCGCGGGACCGGCTTCCAGCATCGAGATCACGATATCGGCACCGCGCACGGCCTCGGCGATCGAAGCGGCCGGAACACCTCCGATGTCAGCCAGCGCGTCAGCCTTGCTGACGGTGCGATTCCAGACGGTCACCGGGTAACCGGCCTGAAGCAGGCGGCGCGCCATCGGCGCTCCCATCAAGCCGATGCCGAGAAAGGCAATATGCGTCGAATTTGTCACGGTGTATCCTTGGGTGTGATGAAGTAAATGATTGTAACAATACCGGACTTGACGCAGAATTTGCGCAGCCCCGGTACAATATTGTTTTTCAGCACCCTTTTATCCTCATGATGGAAAAGAACATGTTCTCCAAATACAAGCTAGTGAAATCCCTTGCCGCCGCCGCCATCGTGCTGGTGAGCCAATCCGGCTTTGCCGCCGACGACAAGTTGATCGATGGTGCTTATGGCGAATTCGCCACCGGCACCAAGATCCAGATGCTGCGCGCCGGCGTGACATCGGACTGGGATCAGCGCTGGTTCCAGTCCAACGGCACGCATTTCAGCGGTTACTGGGATGCCAGCGTGGGCGCATGGCGCGGCACTAGCTATCAGAACATGCCTGGTGCAAAACAGTACATGATGGATGTCGGCTTCACGCCGGTATTTCGCTTCCAGCGCGATGACAAGAAGGGTTTCTATGCCGAAGCCGGCATCGGCGTGCATTATCTGTCGAAATTGTACGACAACGACGACAATCGCCTGTCGACGCACTTCCAGTTCGGCGACCATGTCGGCATAGGCTATGTGTTCGACAACAAGTGGGAACTCGGCTTGAAGATCCAGCATTTCTCGAATGGCGGCTACAAGAAGCCCAATTCGGGTGTCAATTTCGTGAACCTGAAGGCAAGCTACCACTTCTAAGTCTCGTCAATCGATGAAAACGGCGCCATCTGCAAAGATGACGCCGTTTTTTTACGCCGAAGTGCCAGGCTGCAGACACGGACTCCAGACGCAAAAAAACCCCGTCATCTCTGACGGGGTTTTCTCTTATAACAAGCCTGACGATAACCTACTTTCACACTGGTTGCAGCACTATCATCGGCGCAAAGTTGTTTCACGGTCCTGTTCGGGATGGGAAGGGGTGGGACCAA
>CANFGA010000477.1 GCA_947446335.1 Oxalobacteraceae bacterium
GCGTGCGCAGTCGCCGATGTGGTATTAATTGCTTTTTATTAATACTTATAATGCATGATGCGATATTTGGCGTCCATCCGGTGTCAGAACCGATGCAGCCAGGGTTGGCATCGTGCACTTGAAAAGGAAACCGTTCCATGTGGTTACGCACCAGTTGCAATCTCGACTTCGTCATCGACGTGCCGACTCCGTTCATCCTGATGCTGCGCCCGCGCAGCGGCGCCCAGCAATGGGTGGCGCGCGAAACCTATGCGTTGAAGCCCAGCGTTCCGGTGATCGAGTTCACCGATGAATACGGCAATTTGTGCCAGCGCCTGATCGCCCCGCCCGGCCCGTTTTCGATCCGCACCTCGGCCGACGTGATGACCTCGGATACGATCGACGTGGCGCCCGGTGCGCCGTTCGACGAAGTGGCTAATTTGCCCGATGCAGTGCTGACCTATTTGCTGCCGAGCCGCTATTGCGAATCCGACCGTTTCCTTGCGATGGCCAGTGACATCGTGCAAAACGTCGCCCCGGGCTACGACCAGGTGGCTTGCATCAGCGACTGGATCCATCGCACGCTGCGCTTCAATCCAGCCTCTGAATACGATTACATGTCGGCCACCGATGTCAATGAACGACGCGAAGGTGTATGCCGTGATTTCGCCCATCTGGGCATCGCCTTGTGCCGCGGCCTGTGCATTCCGGCGCGCATGGTGGTCGGCTACCTGCATGGGCTGCAGCCGATGGATTTGCATGCCTGGTTCGAAGCCTATGTCGGAGGCCGCTGGTACACCTTCGATGCGACGCAAAGCGCGCCGCTGGGCGGACGCGTGACGGTCGCCTATGGCCACGATGCGGCAAACGTGGCCATTTTCAACCAGTTCGGCCCGGCCCTGAGCCCGGTCGCGATGCAGGTGAGCGTGGAATTGCTGGCAGTAGCGCCGGAATGACAGGAGAAGCGGGATAACAGCGCGTTATCCCGGAAAAATCTGGGGAAACATAGATTACCGGCATCCATTTGGCAAAAATATTGCTTTTTATTTATATATATTGATTTAAAATAACTATTCATGCATCATGGAATGAGATTATTGATAACCCTTGGCGTGCACGTCGCTACAGCCAGGGCCTGAGCAAGCTGCGATGCAGATCGCGCTTGAAAGGGTTGTCGTGCAAGCGCAAGAATCACCAGCCTCGCCATCACCAGCGCGGCCATCGCCAACCTTGATCGAGATGAAACGGCGCCAACTCGACTTGCTGCCGTGGGCGATCGCGAAAGTGAACCGGCAGGGTATGTTTACTTATGGCAATGAGATGGTGCATCGCCTGCTCGGCGTCGATAGTATCGAAGGCAGGATGCTCGGGGATCTGTTCCACGGAGATAACCTCACCTTGGTCCAAGAGCAACTCGAGAGCCGCTTCACACGCCGCGCGAGCGATCAATACCAAGTCGAGGCGGTCCGGCCCGCTGACGGTGCATGCATTGCCATCGATTGCTCGGCGATACCGGAAACCGACGAATGGGGCGACGTCATCGGCTCGATCGCGATCTTGCGCCAGCGGCCGGCAGACGATGCGGTGGATTAATTGCCAGCCTGATCGGCGCGCAGCAGCAGCGTGCGCCGATAGCGGCGCGAAGCGAGCCACAATGCCAGAGCGCACAGCGTGAATGCCAGCTGTCCGCTAGCTAACCACAGCACGCTGTGCGACAGGAATGGCGCGATCACGCCCGCCACCAGCGCAGCGAGCAAGGTCAGCGCGAACGATTGGCACGAGGCGACGGTGCCGCGGATGTGCGGAAACAGATCGAGCACCAGCATCGTCGTGCCGGGCGCCGAAAACGACATGCCGAAGGTATAGAAGAAAATCGTCAGCACCGACCACGGCAAGGCTGGCGGGAAGAACAGGTGATAGCCGACGTTAAGCACGCAGGAGCTGATCAGGAAACCGAAGCCGATCATGATCTGGCGCGGGATCGAGATCTTGCCGGCGATCCGATTCGCCGCCAGAGCGCCCAGGAAAATGCCAGCCACCGACGGGATGAACAGCCAGCCGAACTGATCCGGTCCAAGCTGCAGATGGACCGGCAGCAGCACCGGCGCCGCCGTGATGTAGAGAAACAGGCCGGCAAAATTGCATGCCACCACACCAGCCTTCATGTGAAACAGCGGCGAGCGGAAGATGTCGCCGTAATTTTTTGCCAGCGAACTCGGATTGAATGGCTGACGCTTGTCCGGTGGCAGCGACTCGGGCAAATGCTTGAAACAGAACCAGAGCAGGATCACCGTGTAGGCGAACAGGAACAGGAAGATCGCGCGCCAGTCGAGCAGCTTGACGATCCAGCCGCCCAGTATCGGCGCGATCGCCGGCGCGATCGAAAAAATCATCGTCACCAGCGACAGCAAGCGAGCTGCCTCGGCGCCCTCGTACAGGTCGCGAATGATGGCCCGCCCGACCACGACCCCGGCCCCGGCCGAGACCCCCTGCAATATGCGAAACGCCCACAAATAATGCACCGAACTGGCGGCGGCGCAACCGAGCGTGCCGATCGCAAACAGCACCAGCGAGCCGATGATGATGTTGCGCCGACCGAACGCATCCGACAGCGCGCCATGCCACAGCACCATGGCGGCAAACGCCAGCATGTAAGCCGTCAGCGTTTGCTGGACTTCGATCGGACTGGCATTCAGCGTGGCCTGGATGTTCGGAAACGCCGGCAAATAGGTATCGATCGAAAACGGGCCCAGCATCGACAAACCGGCCAGCATCACGGCCAGCATGGTCGTGCCCAGCACCGCCGTCTTCACGGACGCAGGTGCTGATTTGTTCGGTGGCAAGTCGGCGGTCGTCGACATGATCATCTGGCTCGGCGCAAGCCGATCACAGCGTCTTCGGCTTGGCTTCTTCGCGCCGGTTGTAGCCGGCCACCATGTCGAAGCGGAACAAGCGGCATTCGAGGGCACCGTTGAAGAACGGCGTCTTGCGCGCTTCCTTGAGGCGCAGCAAGCGCGGCAAGCCCAAGTCGGCCGTGAACAGGAACACGGTCCAGCCGGCGAAGCGCTGCTTGAGCGTGGTGCCCAGCGATGAGTAGAACGAGGCCGACAATTCATCGTCGCCCATCGTGCTGTCACCGCGCACGCCGATCCGTTCGCCGTACGGCGGATTGGTCAGCAAGATGCCAGGCACATCGCTAGGCGAAGCGTCGCGCGGCGGCTTCACTTCCTGGGCCTCGATCTGCTTCAATGGTACATCGAACAAGATGCCGGCGCAGCGCAGATTGTGGCGCGTCATTTCGACCATGTCGCCCGAAATGTCGCTGCCGAAAATGGTCGGCTCAAGCGGCAATGGGTTCGGCTTGATCGCGTTTTTCATGTCCA
>CANFGA010000478.1 GCA_947446335.1 Oxalobacteraceae bacterium
AGGATTTCAGCCATATTTTTTCCATTGCATGCCTCGTCTCGTCATTATAATTATCGGGGGCATGGCACAGCATCGGCGGCGACTGCCCGCGCAGATATAGCCTGAGCGCGACAGGACGCCGGGGGCGATTGTGCATGCCTTGTCCTTTGATCCTATCGGCCACGGCGCTGCCATGCAAGCAATTTGGCCAATATTGGAGTACCCCCTCTAGTGCCTGCCGCATGCTGCAGCGCAGCACGAACAGCCCCGTAGGCATCAGCGGCCTTGCTCCAGCGAGCGGGTGCGCTCAAGCTTTGGTAGCCGTGCCAGCGCCTTCACCGCTTGATAAAAACGGGGCAAGGTCTGCTGTTCGGCCAGCAGCGCACGAAAGCCCGGCAGCAGATCATGGTAGGCAGCGACCGAGACCAGATGGGCGTTGGTCAGCGGCTCGCTGAACCAGCGGTCATAGCCGGGATGGCCGCCCCAGCCGAGCTTGAGGGTTTGATAATCGTCTTGCAACGCGGCCAGAATGCGCGCCTTGTGCCTGCGTTTGCACCGGTCAGACCAGTCTTGCGCATAAGTTGCTTCCAGCGCGTGGCGGTGCTTTTCCAGCAAGGCGATGAAGTCTTCGCGCCGGCCTGCGTAGCGCCGGTAATCATCTTGCATTGCAGCATCGCCGTGCGATGCCAGCCAGCGCGCGACCCCGGCCTCTTCGACTGCCGTCGCAAAGGCTTCGTTGAATGGCGTATCGCCGGCGACATACAGCACTTGATGCGCCAGTTCGTGGAACACCAGGCGCGCCAGTTCGGCTTCCGGGTAACGGATGAAGCTCGACAGCAACGGATCGTCGAACCAGCCGAGCGTGGAATAAGCCGGCACGCCACCGACGCGTACATCGTTGCCTTCGCTGCGCAGCACGCTGGCATAGGCTTGCGCCTGCTCCTGGCGATAATAACCGCGGTAACTGACGCAACCGGCGATCGGAAAACACCAGCGCACCGGCTCGAGCGACAATTCGGGGGTGGCCACCACATTCCAGAGCACGAATGGCCGCTCGAGCGCGACATAGCTTTGATAACTGCCATTGTCGGGCAAGTCCAGTTCGCTGACCGCAAAACGGCGGATTTTCTGCGCCTGCTGCAAGCGCGTCTTCAAGTCCGGATCGAGCGCAGGATCGGCCAGCCACTCGGCGACAGGCCGGGCATCGGACCAGAGCGCATACTGGCCCTGGGCCGCCTGCCCATAATAGCCAAGCTGCGCGCAACCGCTCAGCAGCCAGCATCCGAACAGGCAAGCAACGCGTAGCAAGCCTGGATTCACAGCGCTGTGCAATTCAAGCTGGGACGGCTTCAACCTGGACCAGCGTGTCGTAGAAAGTGGGCGCACGCCCCATGTCGGTCAAGTTGGAACTGGTCACCTCGTTGGCATTCTTGCCGTCAAACGCCAGTTTTTTCCACCAGACCGACAAACCGACGACCAGGCCGATGCGCGCTTTCGATGTCACGCGCGCCTTGGCGATGAACGAGCCGCGGTCGTTGAAAATGCGCACCATCGCGCCATCGACGATGCCGCGCGCGCCACTGTCTTGCGGATGGATGTCGAGGTGCGGCTCGCCCTCGCTGGAGCGCAGGCTGGTCACGTTGACGAAAGTGGAGTTCAGAAAATTGCGCGCCGGCGGCGAAATCATCGCCAGCGGATATTTCGCCGCCAGATCCGGATTGCTGGCCACCGATTCATACGGTGGGATATGGGTCGGCAGCGGATCCAGGCCATCTTGCAGCATGCGGGCGCAATAGAATTCGCACTTGCCCGACGGTGTAGGAAAGCCGCCATCGGCGAACGGCGCATCGGGCATCACCAGTTTTTGCCAGCCTTTTTGCTTCAGTGCATCCCAGTCGAAATGAACGGCGCGCGCGTCATTGGCATTGAAGGCTTGGCTCGCCAGCGCATCGTCGCTTTCCTTGAAACACGGATCGTCGAAACCCATGCGCTGGGCCAGCAGCCGGAACACTTCGGTGTTGGGCTTGGCTTCGCCCAGCGGCGCGATCGCGGCATTGTTGGCCATCATGTACAGATGGCCGTAAGCGGCGTGCGCATCGACGTGTTCGAGCTGGGTCGTCGCCGGCAGCACGATGTCGGCGTAATCGACGGTATCGGTCTGAAAATGTTCGAGCACGACAGTAAACAAGTCTTCGCGCGCAAAGCCCTGCTCGACCTGGCTGGAATCGGGCGCGATCGCCAGCGGATTCGAATTGTAGACGATCACCGCTTCCACCTGCGGGCCGAACGACGGCGAACTCGGGCGCAGCAGATCGGCGCCGATGGTCGACATGTTGATCGTGCGCGGCTTTTCTTTCAGCAGGTCAGGGCGCTGTAACGCAGCGCGGTTGATCGGAAACGAGCCGGACGACGACAGCTGGATCCCGCCCGCAGGATGACGCCACGCGCCGATCAAGGCTGGCAGGCAGGCGATGTTGCGCACCGCCATGCCGCCGCCGCGCACGCGCTGCAAGCCATAGTTGGCGCGGATCGCGACCGGATCGCCGTTCTTCGCGCTCTGCCCATAAAGCCGCGCCAGTTCGACGATTTCAGTCTCGCTGATGCCGCACACCTCGGCGGCGCGCTGCGGTGGCCATTCGCTGGCGCGCTGTTTCAATTGCTCGAAGCCGAGCGTATGGCGGGCGACATAATCATCGTCGATCAGGTTTTCCGCGATCAGCACATGCATCATGCCGAGCGCGAGCGCGCCGTCAGTGCCCGGCAGCAGCGCGATGTGCTGATGGCATTTCTCGGCCGTCAGCGAGCGGTAAGGATCGATCGCGATCAGGGTGGCGCCGCGCCGCTTCGCTTCCAGCGCGCGTGTCCAGAAATGCAGGTTGGATGCGATCGGGTTGCCGCCCCAGATCAGGATCAGCTTTGCATTCTGGAATTGCTCGAGATCGGTGCCGATGGTGGCGCCCATCGTATAGCGGTAACCGGTGGCGCCGGCATTGGCGCAGATGGTCCGGTCCAGCAGCGAGGCACCGAGCTGATGAAAGAAGCGCGATGACATCGACTCCCCTTGCACCAGCCCCATCGTGCCGCAGTAGCTGTAAGGCAAAATGGCTTGTGGCGCCCGGTTCGCGATCTCTTTCATCCGCGCGGCGATCGTATCGAGAGCTTCATCCCAGCTGATCCGTTCGAACTTGCCTTCGCCTTTTTTGCCGATGCGCCGCAGCGGATACAGCAAACGATCGGCATGGTAGGTGCGCTCGGTGTAGCGCGCCACCTTGGTGCACAGCACGCCAGCAGTCGTCGGATGGTCGGGATCGCCCTTGACGCTGGTGGCAATCCCATCTTCGACCGTCACCAGCAAGGCGCAGGTATCGGGGCAATCGTG
>CANFGA010000479.1 GCA_947446335.1 Oxalobacteraceae bacterium
CGTCGAGCATCTTGCGCGCCTTGCGCGGAAACGGATTTTGCGCCATCCCGATGACGACGATGGCATTGCTGCCGATCGCCGATCTGGCTTCGGCCACGACGTCAAGATGGCTGGCGGCGACCGTCTGGCGGATCGCCGGATGGATATGATCTTGGTCCAGCACGCTGCGCGTCATGATGACTTCCTTGCAGTAATGAAGAGACAGACTCGGCCCGGCACCACTTATTGCGCCATGTCAAATGGCCCGCCGCGCTCGAGCGCGCGCTGGTAAGCGGGACGCTGATGAATGCGCTGCAGCCAGGCCGACAGTTTCGGATGCTTCTGGCCCAGGCCACCGCGCGCGCTGGCCGCTTCGACCGGGAAACTCATCTGGATGTCGGCCGCCGAAAACTCGGCACCGGCGAACCATGCGCTCTTGGCCAGTTCGCTTTCCATGTAATCCTGCTGCTGTTCCAGCTGCGGCAAGATGAAGCTGCGCTTGACCTTTTGCGCGATCGCGCGCGCGATCGGGCGCGCGAAAAATGCCATCTTGGTCGTTTCGATCTTGTCGAATACCATTTTCATCACCAAAGGCGGCATGGCCGAGCCTTCGGCGAAATGCATCCAGTAAGTCCAGCGCAAGCGATCGAGGGTGCCGGGCGGCGGGACCAGGCGACCGGCGCCATAACGCTCGACCAGATAGTCGAGGATGGCGCCCGACTCGGCGATCGTCAAATCGCCGTCGGTGATCACCGGCGACTTGCCCAGCGGATGGATGGCGCGCAGCGCAGGGGGCGCCAGCATCGTCTTCGGATCGCGCTGGTAGCGCACGATCTCATATTCCAGACCGAGTTCTTCGAGCAGCCAGAGCACGCGCTGCGAACGCGAGTTGTTCAAGTGATGGACGACGATCATTGCGTGGCTTCCTCATGATGGGTGGTGCCGTCCCGGCCAGCCTGGCAGGCTTACCGATGCGGCGTGATATTCGGTTCAGCAGGCGGCTGCAGATGCAGCCTGATGACGCGCCGCGCGGTCGGTTCGGGCGCTGCGGACGCATTCGCATCGCTGCACGGATGCGCCGACTTGCAGCTGGAACAACCGCCACCGCAGCCGGCATCGACGGCCAGCCAGGTCGCCATCTTTGATGACGTGGCGCCCTGCTTGCTGATCAAATATACCACGCGCTGGCGCCAACTGGCCGGCAAATACTTCGCGCAGGCGTGCAGCGCAGCCAGCAAAACGATGAGAAACACGATGGCTTCTTGCCACATGCTAGGCTCCGGTAAAGTACAACGCGGTACGGTAAGTGATGAAAGAGGCGGCGTAAGCCAGCGCGAACATGTAGGCCGCCATCAGCATCGGATAGCGCCAGCTGTTCGTTTCGCGCTTGACCACGCTGAGCGTCGACATGCATTGCGGTGCAAAGACGTACCAGGCCAGCAGCGACAGCGCGGTGGCCAGGCTCCACGAATGCGCGATGATGGGCTGCAGCGAACGCTCGAGCTCGACGCCGGTTTGCGACAGCGCGTAGACGGTGCCGAGCGCGCCGACCGCCACTTCGCGCGCAGCCATGCCCGGCACCAGCGCGATGCAAATTTCCCAGCCGAAGCCGATCGGTGCAAAGATCACCGCAAGCGCGCGTCCCAGCATGCCGGCCAGGCTGTAATAGATCGCCGGCTGGGTCGCGCCCTCGGGTGCGCCGGGAAAGCTGCTGAGAAACCACAACAAGACCATCAGCGTCAAGATGATGGTGCCCACGCGCGACAGGAAAATCTTGGCGCGCTCCCACAGGCCGATGGCCAGATTGCGCAGGTGCGGCCAGTGATAGGTCGGCAATTCCAGCATCAGCGCTTGCAAGCTGTTCGATCCCATCGAGCGCTTCATCACGTAAGCGACCGCCATCGCGGCAAAGATGCCGGCAAAATACAAGATGAACAGCACCAGCCCCTGCAGATTGAAGAAGCCCGCCACTTGCTGCTCTGGAATGAAGGCGGCGATGATCAACGCATACACCGGCAGGCGCGCCGAACAGGTCATCAACGGCGCGATCATGATCGTCACCAGGCGATCGCGCGGATTCTGGATCGTGCGCGCCGCCATGATACCGGGGATCGCGCAGGCAAAGCTCGACAGCAGCGGAATGAAGGCGCGCCCCGACAAGCCGACGCCGCCCATCATCCGGTCCAGCAAGAAGGCGGCGCGCGGCAGATAGCCGCAATCTTCTAGCACCAGGATGAAGAAAAACAGGATCAGAATCTGCGGCAAGAACACCAGCACCGCCCCCACTCCACCCAGAATGCCCTGAATCAACAGGCTGCGCAGCATGCCGTCCGGCATGGCCGAGGCCACGACGCTGCCCAGGCCTTCGACGCCGGCCTTGATCAAGTCCATCGGCGCATTGGCCCAGCTGAAGACCGCCTGGAACACCAGGAACATCAGCAGCGCCAGGATGACCGGTCCCAGCAGCGGGTGCAGCACGACACGGTCGATCTTTTCAGTGAGGTTGCCAGTGTCGCCGCTGTCGTTGCTGACTGCGGCCAGGATGCGGCGCACCTCTTGCTGAGTCGCTTCGACCGGCACCGCATCGATGGCCGACAGCGGCTGCGCTTTGATCGGATGAAATGGCGCCATCCGGTCCAGTTCCTGCAGCAAGGCCTGTTCGCCGTTGCTGGCCACCGCCACCGTTTCGACGACACGCATGCCGAGTTCTTGCGCCAGGCGCGCGCGATCGATGACGATGCCGCGCTTTCTGGCCACATCGGCCATGTTCAGCGCCAGCAACATCGGCAAACCGAGACGCTTGATTTCCAGCACCAGGCGCAAATTCAGGCGCAAATTGGTGGCATCGACGACGCAAACGATCGCATCCAGCGGCGCCTCTCCCGGACGCAAGCCGGCCACCACGTCGCGCGTGATCGCTTCATCGGGCGTCGTCGCCGACAGGCTGTAGGCGCCCGGCAAGTCGAGCACGCGAAAGGCCAGTCCGGCCGGGGATGTGAAACCGCCCTCCTTGCGCTCGATCGTGACGCCGGCGTAATTGGCCACCTTCTGGCGCGCGCCGGTGAGGCGATTGAACAACGCCGTCTTGCCGCAATTGGGATTGCCCAGCAGCGCGATGCGCGGGATCTGCAAAATCGGCTGGGATGCGCCGCCGACATTTTCCTGAGCCTTCATCAAGCCGCCCGTATCGAGATCAACGCCGCCTCGAAGCGGCGCAGCGCAAAGGTCGAATTGCCAACCTTGACTGCGAGCGGATCGCCGCCCGGCATGCCGCGCTTGAGCATGCGGATGCGCTCGCCGGGGATGAAGCCCAGTTCCATCAGGCGCCGGGCCAGATCCACGCCATCGTCCAGCAGCATCGGCGTCACATGAACA
>CANFGA010000480.1 GCA_947446335.1 Oxalobacteraceae bacterium
GAGGCGCCGTGGGACATGGTGCTGTGGCCGTTCCAGACCATGCGCGAAATCGAAGTGCTGTCGCCATCGCGGTTCGTTGCAGCGCCACCCGAATTGCCCCCCGAATGGCTGGAACAACTGGCGCTCTTGAATCCGCGCCATGTGGTGCCCAGTTCATGCCAGTTTTTGCAGGAATCCTGGTCCTGGTACAACCGGGCGTTCTTTCCGATCAGCTACAAGCAGTTTCAGCGTGAAGTCGAAGCGGCGCTGCCCAACGCGAAGGTGATCCGGCTCAATCCATCGGTCTCGGTGCTGCTGGACCAGCAATCGTTGCAGATGGCGCCGCCTTTGGCGTGGGTGGTGCCGGTCGGAGAGCAGGATGTCGATTACGCCTATGAAGGCAATCTGGCGCCGCCACACACGGCCGAGATCGCGCGCCGCTTCCCTGCGCTGACGCTGCAGCAGAGCGAACTGGTGCTCGCTTATTGCCGGGCCGGGCTGCTTGAAAAATACAGGGAAATGGAATTGCCGGAGGATAGTTATTTCGAGAAAGCGCGGATCTGGCGCCTGTCGCTATACGACCATGCCGGCATCGCTATCCATCTGCATTACCGGGTCGAAGGCGATCGGATCGATCTGCTGGAGAACAATGACCAACCCTTGGGCTGGACTACCGAGATCCCGCTGGCGAAAGTGCATGCGGCCTTGGCCATGGGCGAAGCGCTGACCTCGATGTACATCCGCATCAACGACACGGTGTTCGATGAGCAAACCGAAGAGGAGATCGCCGAGGCCGATGTCGTCGACGATCCGCTGATCCGCTGCCTGTTCAACGAGGTTTTCGGCGCTTACCAGGAAGCGCAGTTGCGCCGTTTGCAAGAACGCAACGGCGGCGCAACTGGAGCCGGGCAGCGATAATCTGTTGTCCGCACTGCGGTTCTGGTGGATAATTGTTGCCCATGAACGATACCACCACACTCCCCCCATTGCCCGACCGTCTTTCGATCGATCCACGCAGCCCCCACCACGTCGCTGCCGTGTTCGAGCAACAGGTCGGCATCAAACTGAACGACAAGGAACGCCTCAATGTCGACGAATATTGCATCAGCGAAGGCTGGATCAAGATCTCGGCCGGCAAGGCCGTCGATCGCAAGGGCAACCTGATGCAGATCAAACTGAAGGGCAAGGTCGAAGCATTCTATAAATGATTCGTGGCCTTTGCCACTCGGCATGGGCTCAATGCGCGGCGCTCTTTGAAAACACATTCAGCACGATGACGCCGGCGACGATCAATGTCATCCCGATCACGGCGGCCAGATCGAGTTTCTGGCCGTACCATAGCCAGGCCACGGCGCCGATCAGTATCGTGCCGACGCCGGACCAGATCGCATAAGCGATCCCTACCGGCATGGTGCGCAGCGTCAGCGCCAGCAGATAGAATGCAATCGCATACCCGACGACCGTGATCAGCGACGGGATCAACTTCGAAAACCCGTCGCTGGCCTTCAAGGCCGAGGTCGCGATGACCTCGGCGACGATGGCGCAACCCAGAACCAGCCATTGATTCATCTCTTGTCTCCGCTTGAAAGCTGCCACTTTAACAAACCAGCGATTCGGCACACAAGCGCCAACCCAAAGTATCGATATGAAAAACAATGCAACAGGCGCCCTGGTCTATTCCACCGATGGCGGGCGCATGTGCCCGGGATGCCGGCTTGCGCTGGCGCAGTGCGCTTGCAAAGCCAAGACCGCGCCTGCCGGCGATGGCGCAGTGCGCGTCTCGCTGCAAACCAAGGGCCGCGGCGGCAAGAGCGTGACCCTCGTCAAGGGACTGGCGCTCGACGCTGTTGCGCTGGCTGTGCTCGGCAAGCAGTTGCGCAGCGCTTGCGGCGCTGGCGGGACGGTCAAGGATGGCGTGCTCGAAATCCAGGGCGACCATTGCGCGCTGGTCATCGAAGCGCTGGCCAGACACGGCCATGGCGCAAAGCGGGCCGGCGGCTGATCCGGATCTGCCTTCAGCGCGGGCGCTGCTGCTTGTAGCGCACCAGCAACTGCCTGAACCATTCATAACCGCTCACCAGCAAAATGCCGATCAGCACCAGCAACCCACCAGAGATGAAATTCTTTTCCAGCGGCTCGCCCAGCAGCAAGACGCCGAATGAAATGCCGAACAGCGGCGTCATGAAGGACAGCACCCCGAGCCGCGATGCGAGGTAGTGGCGCAGCAGCCAGAACCAGGCCAGGAAGCTGGCGAACGAGACCAGCACCACCTGAAAAATCAGGCTGCCCCAGACCGCCGGGGTCATCGTGAATCCGGTCTGGCCGAGCAGCAAGGCAGCGCACATCAACAAGATGAAGCCGCCGACCAGTTGATAGAGCAAGGTCTCGGTCACCGATGCACGGGCCAGGCGCGAGCAGCGCACGACAACGGTGGTGGCGCCCCACGCCATGCCGCCCGCCACGCCGAGCAAGTCGCCCAGCAAGGGATTGCTGCCGGCGGCACTGACGGCATCGGGGTTGCGTCCGGTGAATGCCGTGACGATGCCGGCAAACGCGATCGCGATCCCGACCCATTGCATGGCGTGCAGGCGCTCGGCAGGCAATTTCCAGTGCAGACCAAGCGCGGCAAAGATCGGCGCCGTGTACAAGAACATCACCATGTGCGATGCGCTGGTGTAGCGCAAGCCTTCGCCGACCAGCAAGAATTCCATGGCAAACAGCACGCCGACCAAGATGCCAGGGCGCCAGGCGCCGCCATGCAGCGACATGCGCTCACCCCGGATCAGCATCAGAGCGCCGACCATGATGGCGGCCAGGCCGGAGCGAAAGGCGATCTGCAAGATGGGCGCGATGTCGGCCGCCACAGCCTTGAGCACGACTTGCTGCACGCCCCAGATCGCGCACAGGACCAGCATCATCGCACCGGCGCGGCCATCGATTGTGTTGCGTTGGTTCATGACTTGTCCTCAATAAATAGCGGGGCCAGGTTCAATCGGGAGCGATGTCGTCGATCATTCACGCAACCGTAATCCCGATTGAGCCTGGCCCCTGGCCAACAACTAGTTTTTGAGCCGGTATCCAGTCTTGAAGATCCACGCCACGCCGCCCAGGCACAGGAAGAAGAAGACCAGCGTCATCGTCAAGCTGAGCCCGATCGCGACGTCCGACGTGCCGTAAAAGCTCCAGCGAAAGCCGCTCACCAGATAGACCACCGGATTGAACAGCGTGATCGCGCGCCACGCCGGCGAGAGCATGTCGATCGAATAAAAAGCACCGCCGAGGAAGGTCAACGGCGTGATGATCAGCATCGGAACCACTTGCAGTTCCTCGAAGCCCTTGGACCAGATGCCGATGATGAAGCCGAACA
>CANFGA010000481.1 GCA_947446335.1 Oxalobacteraceae bacterium
GAACAGATCGCGGCGAGCCAGAATCGGGCCGAGACCGTGATGCGTCAGCTGCGCACCGGCGCCGACTTTGCGAAGATGGCGGGCACCTATTCCGATGCCAACGATGCGCTCAAGGGCGGCGAGATCGGCTGGCGCAGTCCCGACCGCTTGCCGCCGGTGTTTGCCGAGGCGCTGGCCAAACTGAAACCTGGCCAGGTCACGCAATTGATCAAGAGCCCGGGCGGCTTTCACATCCTGAAACTGATCGACCAGCGCAGCGCCGCCGAGAGCGCCGCCGTGGCGACCGTGCAGCAAACCCGCGCGCGCCACATCTTGCTCAAGGTGACCCCGACAGTGAGTGCTGCCGACGCCAAGCGCAAGTTGCTCGAACTGAAGGAGCGCCTGGACAACAAGGCTGCCACCTTCGAGGAATTGGCGCGCCTGTTCTCGAACGACGGTTCGGCCAGCAAGGGCGGCGACCTGGGCTGGCTGTATCCGGGCGATACCGTGCCTGAATTCGAGTCCGCGATGAATGCGTTGAAGATCGGTGAATTGAGCGGACCGGTCGAATCGAGCTTCGGCGTCCATCTGATCGAAGTGCAAGAGCGCAAGACCGACGATGTCTCGAAAGAGAAGAAGCGCAATGCCGCGCGCCAGGCGCTGCGCGAGCGCAAACTCGAAGAGGCGACCGAAGATTGGCAACGCCAGGTGCGCGATCGGGCTTATGTCGAGTTCCGCGCCGATGATCAACGCTGATGCGCGGCGCTGACATGAAAATTGCCGGTTTGCGCCCGACGATCGCGATCACCAGCGGCGAGCCGGCCGGGATCGGTCCCGAGATCGCGATCCGGGCCGCCTGGGCCATGCGCGAGCAAGTCAATTGCGTGCTGATCGGCGACGCCGCCTTTCTGGCGATGACGGCGCATCAGATCGACCCCGAGATCCGGCTGGCGGCACTGTCGCTGGAAGCGCTGCGCATCTCGGGCTTGCCGCATTTTGGCCCGGGGCGTTTGGTCGCGATCGATGTTCCGGTGGCCGCATTCGTGACGCCCGGCGTGCTCGATCCGGAGAACGGGCGCAGCGTGCTGGCCACGCTCGATGCGGCGCTCGAAGGCATCAACGCCGGCTGGTTCGAGGCGATGGTGACTGCGCCGCTGCAAAAAAGCACGATCAACGACGCCGGCGTGCCGTTTTCCGGGCACACCGAATACCTGGCTGAAAAAACCGGCACTGCGCGCGTGGTGATGATGCTGGCCGGCCAGACCGAGGCTGCTGCCACGGATGCCCAACCGCTGCGCGTGGCGCTGGCGACGACTCATCTGGCATTGAAGGATGTCCCGGCGGCCATCACGCAAGAGAGCCTGGGCACGACGCTGGACATCTTGCAGCACGACTTGCGCCACAAGTTCGCGATTGCAAACCCGCGCATCCTGGTGACCGGGCTCAACCCGCATGCGGGCGAGGGCGGTTACCTGGGGCGCGAAGAAATCGATGTCATTACACCGGCTTTGCAAGCTGCGCAAGCGCGCGGGATCGACGCCAGCGGACCGTATCCGGCCGACACCCTGTTCCAGCCCAAGTACCTGGCCCAGGCCGATTGCGTGCTGGCGATGTATCACGACCAGGGCTTGCCGGTGCTGAAGTACGCCACCTTCGGGCGCGGCGTCAACATCACGCTCGGCTTGCCCCTGATCCGCACCTCGGTCGACCATGGCACGGCGCTCGACCTGGCCGCGCAAGGCACCGGCCTGGCCGACTGCGCCAGCATGGAACACGCGATCAAGATCGCGCTGCAAATGGTGCTGGCCAGCCGCACTGGCAGCATCGCGTAATTCGCCTGACCCGAATCAACAATAGAAAGCAAGATGAAACACATAGCCCGCAAACGCTTCGGCCAGAATTTTTTGCACGATCGGTTCGTGCTCGACAACATCACCGAAGCGATCGCACCGCAAGCGGCCGACACGCTGGTCGAGATCGGACCCGGCCTGGGCGCGATGACCGGTTTGCTGCTGAAGTCGCTCGACAAGATGCATGTCGTCGAACTCGACCGTGACCTGGTCGCGCGCCTGGAAAAGACCTTCAATCCGGCCAAGCTGATCATCCACTCCGGCGATGCTTTGAGGTTCGACTTTTCGTCCATCCCGGTTGCGCCGGGCCAGAAGCTGCGCGTGGTCGGTAACTTGCCTTACAACATTTCCAGCCCGATGCTGTTTCATCTGGCCGAGATCGCGTCGCTGGTGCAAGATCAGCACTTCATGCTGCAAAAGGAAGTGGTCGAGCGCATGGTTGCCGCCCCCGGCAGCAAGACCTATGGCCGGCTGTCGGTGATGCTGCAGTGGCGCTACGATATGAAGCTGTTGTTCATCGTGCCGCCGACCGCGTTCGATCCACCGCCGAAGGTCGAGTCGGCGATCGTGCGCATGATTCCGGTCGCGCAGCCTTTGCCGTGTGACGAGGAAGCGCTGGCAGCGGTCGTGATGAAGGCATTCTCGCAGCGCCGCAAGGTGATTCGCAATTGCCTGGCCGGCATGTTCACCGAAGCCCAGATCGTCGAAGCCGGGATCGACCCGACGCTGCGGCCCGAGACCGTGGCGCTGGCGCAATATGTCGCGTTGGCCAATCTGCTGAAAAGCCCGCAATAAGATCAGCGCATCACTTCCTGCGCTGGCGTGCCAGTTCGATCTTTTCGCACAGCACCTTGGCGCCTTCGATCATCCTCGGTCCGGCGCGGTTCAGCAAACTGCCGTCGAGCTTGAACAGATTGTCCGCGCGCACCGCGCGCAGCGCCCGATAGCGCCGCCACAGATCGACGCCACCATCGGGTTCTGTCCGTTCGCTGCTGCCGAAGATCGCCTCCGGATCGCGCTGCAGCACGCCCTCGATGCTGACCACCGGCGCCGTCACCTTCATGTCGGCGAAGATATTGTCGCCGCCGCACAATCGGATCGCATCGCTGACGATGTGTTTGCCGTTGAGCGTGTACAGCGGCTTGTCCCAGACCTGGTAGAACAGACGCACCGGCGGCCGGTTCGCATAGCGCAGTTTCAGCGCAGCGAGCGTATCGGTCAGCGCTTTGGCAGCAGGCTGCGCCACCGCGTCGGTGCCCATCAAACGCCCGAGGCGCTGCACGCTGCGCGCGATGTCATCGAGCTTGCCCGGTTCGCTGTGGTACATCGGAATCCCCAGTTTTTTCAGCAATTCGACCTGGCGCCCGGAGCCGCCGTGCAGCCAGAGCACGATCAAGTCCGGCTTGAGCGCGATCAGGCGCTCGATGTCGACCTGGCGGTTGTCGCCGATGCGGGGGATGTTGTTGGCCGCTTCCGGAAAGTCGCTGTAGCTGACGGCGCCGACGATCCGTTCGCC
>CANFGA010000482.1 GCA_947446335.1 Oxalobacteraceae bacterium
AAAAGTGTCGATGCCGGGGCTTCGAGGTTTCGGTGGGCTTGTTTTATGAGCGTTTTTGATGATTGCGGGAACTGGCGCTATCGATGCCGGTTTGTCAATCAGAGTGCGTTGCAATCGCGCATTGATTTATAAAAAGCAACTAATATTTATTCAAGGCAATTATTCTAGACTCGATTGATCAGTTTTGCAACCAGCGTGGACCCGCAGCCGATCGCATGCAATGGCTTCCGGGGCGAGATGATGGCTATTTTTTGGCTGACAGGACTGAGTTTTACCGCAGCGGCATGGCGCGCCGCGATGGCGGCAGAAGGGCGCAGATGAGGGTGTTTTTGATGCTTGATGCCGGTAAATTCCTGGCATTGCGCGCGCCGCGCACGAATGGGCAGCTGGTCGGCGACCGCCTTGGCGATCGCGCAGGCAGTGACAGGGTCAGCGCTGTGTCAAGTCTTCCGGGTTGATCGCCCACAGGTCCGGCAAGTTGCGCCAGTAGCCATGCACATCCATGCCGAATCCGACCACGAAGCGATCCGGTATCGTCAAGCCGACGATATCGGCCTGGACCGGCTTGGTCTTGGCGATCGCCTTGTCGGCGAACACGGCGAGCACGACTTCGGCGGCGCCCATGTCGAGCAAGCGCTGCTTGACGTGGGCCAGCGTTTCTCCTTCATCGAGTATGTCGTCGAGCACGACGACGACGCGCCCGACCACATTCGAGCGCGGGATCACTTTCCAGACCACCTTGCCACCCTGATCGTCGTCGCCGTAGCGGCTGACATGGATGTAGTCGAATTCGAGCGGGAAGCTCAGTTGGGGCAGCAAGTTGCCGGTGAAAATCACGGCGCCGCCCATCACGCCCAGCACCAGCGGAAATTCGTGATTGCCGGGTTCGTTGAAACGGCTGTTGAGCACGTCAGCCATGCGCGCCACGGCCGCTTGCACGGTCTCCTGGTCGAACAGCAATTCGGCGTTGTCAAGCAAGCTGCGGGCGCGGTTGTGGTGGAATTCTTGCATGATGGCCAGACGGTTGAATGAGGCCTTCCATTATCGTGCATAACGAGCGCAAGCTGTGCACGGATGCTGACCCATGGCGGTGCCAGGTTCGATCGGGGCACCTGATGCCGCTGCCGCGTGCCCCGATCGAACCACCTGATGCGACGGCCTTATTTGTAATCGCGCATGTCGACGATGACCTTGCCATCGTCGGGCAGGCTGCCGCGCGCGACGAACAGGACTTCGCCGCGCAGCTTGGTCAATTCGCGTATCGATTCCTGGATTGCGCTGGCGGTGCCGGCTGCCGGCGGATGGTCGACTTCGCACTGCAGCGTCATCACATCGTTCGCCATCTGGCCCGATACGACCAGGCGCGCCCTCAAGATTTCAGGATGGCGCTGCGCGATCTGGTGCACCTGTGACGGATGGACGAACATCGCGCGCACCTTCGTGGTCTGGTCGGCGCGCCCCAGCCAGCCCCTGATGCGAATGTTGGTCCGACTATTGGTGCGTCCGCTGGCGCTGGCGGGCGCAGCGGGCAAGATCGCCGACAGGTCGCCGGTGGCGAAGCGGATCAATGGGTAGTCCGGATTGAACAGTGTCACCACGACTTCGCCCACCTCGCCCGGCGCGACCGGGTCGCCGCTGCCGGGGCGCACGATTTCGAGGATCAAGTCTTCATCGAGCACCATGCCCGGATCGCGCACGCCATCGGTCACCGTTTCGTAGGCGATGCTGCCCAGATCGGCCGAGGCATAAGTCTGGAACACTTGCGGCACGCCGTGTTCGACGAACCAGTTGCGCAGCGATTCGGGTAACGCTTCCGCGCCCAGCAGCGCGCGTTGCACGCTGCTGATGTCGGCTTGCATCTCGCGCGCCTTTTCGATGATCAGCTTCAAGAACGACGGGGTGCCGATGTAGGTATCGGGCTTCAGGTCGGCCATCGCCTGGACTTGCATCTCGGTCTGGCCGCTGCCGGCCGGGATCACTGTGCAGCCGATGCGGGCGGCGCCTGCTTCGACCATGAAGGCGGCCGGCGTGAAATGGTAGGAAAAGCAATTTTGCAGCAAGCCGCCCGGTCGCACGCCGGCCGCGTACATCGGCCGCGCGAAGCGCCACCAGTCGGCGCCCTGGCCTTCGGGATCGAAGATCGGTCCGGGTGACATGTAGATGCGCCGCAATTGCGCCAGCGGCGTCGTGTTCAAGCCACCAAACGGCAGCGCACCGTGCTGCAGCGCCTTCAAGTCACACTTGCGCGTCACCGGCAGCGCGGCCAGCGCAGCGCGACTGGTGATCGATGCCGGGTCGACGCCGGCCAGAATGCGGGCCCAGCCCGGCGCCTGCATCGCTTGCGCGATCAATTGCGGCAAGCGCGCCATCAATTCCTGTTCGCGCTGTTGCGGCGCGCGCGCTTCCAGACTGTCGAGTGTGTCGGACATGACTGTTCCTGTTTCATGTTGTATGGATCGAGGCCCGGGGTTCGGGCGTGAATGGTGGAAATCAGGCCAGCCAGCGCTTGCGGCGGCGGTAGAATTTCATGTCGCGAAAACTCTTGCGGTCGTCGCCGGAGACGCCGAGGTAGAATTCCTTGACGTCTTCGTTGTTGGCCAGATCACTGGCTTCGCCTTCCATCACGACGCGCCCGTTTTCCAGGATGTAACCGAAGTCGGCATAGCGCAGCGCCACCGTCGTGTTCTGTTCGGCCAGCAAGAAGGAGACGTTTTCCTTGCTATTCAAGTCCTTGACGATGCCGAAGATCTCGGCCACGATTTGCGGCGCTATCCCCATCGACGGCTCGTCGAGCAAGATCATGCTCGGCTTGGCCATCAAGGCGCGCCCGATTGCGCACATCTGCTGTTCGCCACCGGACGTATAGCCGGCCAAGCTGCTGCGCCTTTCCTTCAGGCGCGGAAAATAGTGATACACCTTTTCCAGCGCCGCCGACAGTTCGGCGCGTGAAATTTTGCGCGTATAGGCGCCGGTCAGCAAGTTTTCTTCGATCGTCAGGTGGCCGAAGCAATGGCGCCCTTCCATCACTTGCGACAAGCCGCGCTTGACCAGTTCGTTCGGGGTCAATTGGTCGACGCGCTCGCCCTTGAACTTGACTTCGCCCTTGGTGACATCGCCGCGCTCGCCGCGCAGCAGGGTCGAGATGGTTTTCAGCGTGGTCGACTTGCCGGCGCCATTGGCGCCCAGCAAGGCCACGATTTTTCCTTGCGGAACCTGCAGCGAAACGCCCTTCAAGACCAGGATCACATGGTCGTAGATGACTTCGATGTTGTTGACTGACAGATAGGGCTCGCTCGGGCTTTTGCTCGGGTTCTGGCTGCCTATGGCGGTGACATTGGTCATGGC
>CANFGA010000483.1 GCA_947446335.1 Oxalobacteraceae bacterium
ATATCAGTATTGGTAGGTAATCATTTTTTTTAAATATATCTCTCTTTACCGGTCCAAATTTTTTTCTGGAAGTTGCCTGCAGGACAGACTATTGATGTATGTCAATGTCAGGTCTAAACAGGTCGGTAATAATTGTTTTGTTACAACGTTCTTACAGGAATGTTGAAGAAATTTCCAATCCATATCAAGGTCTTTTTTTGCCTGGCGTCATAGGAGGAAGAGGAAAAAATCGTCGCCATCTGCAAACTTGTTGCTGGCTGTAGGCAGGGAGTTTGTCGAAGTGCGCGCTGTCCGGGAGAGATCCGATTTTTCAATTAAAAATTACCCATGTAACAAAATAATACGAATTGTTTATTTCCTTGCAGAAATATTTTATCTGTGTACAATACTGATAATAATTTTTAATTAATACTTGCATTAGATTTGGTGAGAATCTTGCTGCAAGTTGCAATTTTTAATTGGTGCTGCACCAGATGATGGTTGATTCGGTTGAAATGGCCTGATGCAGAGCTTTTCTTGACCACCTTTTTATTTTCAACGAGAAGAGAAAATGATTATGCAGTTTCGGCTCAAACAATGTGATTATTGGCCGATGCTGCTGCCTTGCGGCTTGGCCATCACCTTGGTAGCCGCGCTGTGGGGTGTGACGCTCTACCAGTTAGCCGATGCACAGAAAAATCATTTGGTGATCGCGAGCAAGGATGCCGAGAATTTTGCGATTGCGTTGCAGGCACGTACCGAGCGCGCCATCGAGGTAGTCGACCAGAGCGTGGTGTTCATGCGTTACGCCTACAATGAGCAGGGTGCCGATCTTGATTTGGGTGAGTTGATGGCTGACGGCGTGATGCACGCCGATCCTTTGAAGCGTTACAGCGTGCTGGACCGGAATGCGAATGTGCTGTTGTCGAGCGCGCCATTCGAGGTAGCCAGATTGGCCGGCAGTGGAGATGCTCTGACCTATGCAGCTCAAGACGGCGACAAATTATGGATCGGTAAACCGATGACGGGCACTCGGGGGGACTGGGCGATCCGGATGACGCGCCGCTTGAGTCGAACCGACGGGTCTTTCAACGGCACGGCCGTGGCGGACATCGATCCGGTGTATTTTTCGCGGATTTACGATTCCGTGGATCTGGGCAAGCATGGGTCGATTTCATTGATCGGCGGCGATGGTGTGATCCGTGCGCGGCGCAGCGCCGCCAACGACGCGATCGGCAGGGATGTGTCCGATGCCCCGGTCTTCAAGGCGATGCTGCAAAACAAAGAAGGTGCGCTGCGGGCACCGAGCGTGATCGATGCCGTGGATAGAATCTGGGCTTATCGCAAGCTGGAAAATCAGCTGCTGTACGTCGTGGTCGGGGTTGGCGTCGAGGATCGATTGGCGTCTTACATGACGATGCGCAGTCAGATGATGGGGTTGGCCGGATTCTCGACGCTGGTGATCATGCTCTCCACCGGTTTGCTGCTGCTGTTCATCCGGCGTTTGTGCATAGGGCGGGAGCGCGCGGTCGATGAAAATTTGAAAAAGACGGTGTTTTTGTCGAACATGTCGCACGAATTGCGCACGCCGCTCAACGGGATTTTAGGGTATTCGGAATTGTTGACGGATGATTTGCACGATCCTGAAAAGCGCTTGTTTGCGCAGTACATCCACGACAGCGGCACGCATTTGCTGGGGTTGGTGAATTCCTTGCTGCAAATTAGCAAGATCGAGGCTGGCCAGGTGACGCTGGACTTGAAGCGCGAGCCGCTGGAGTCGTTGCTGGCGGCGGCGATCCATGCCCATGCCAGTTTTGCATCGGCCAAGGGCTTGATTTTGTCGCTGGTGATGGGGCCGGGTTTGCCCCCGGATTTGATGTGTGACCGGATGCGTTTGATGCAAGTGCTGAACAATCTTTTGCACAATGCGATCAAGTTCACCAGTACCGGAAAAGTGGAATTGACGGTCGATCTCGATCCGCTGGGGCTGCGTTTTTCGGTGCTCGATACCGGGCCCGGGATCGGACCTGAATTTGCGAGCGTGATCTTCGACAGCTTTTTTCAGGTTCGCCATAACTCGGCGGAGGGCACCGGTCTCGGACTGGCGATCGCGAAGCAGTTGGTGCAATTGATGGGGGGCAGCATCTGGCTCAGTTCCACGCAAGGCCATGGCGCCACATTTTTCTTTACTTTGCCATTGAAATCATGATGAAGACACGATTCCCGATTGTTCTGGTGGAGGATAACGAAATGAGCCAGCGCTTGATCGAATTTCAGCTCAAGCGGATCGGTTTCGATCACGTGACGGTGCTCGGCAATGGCGTCGATGCGATTGCCTGGTTGGAGAATAACGATTGCGCGCTGCTGCTGACCGATTGCCAGATGCCAAGGATGGGCGGTTACGAAATGACCCGCTTGATCCGCGAGCGTGAAAAAGTCACTGGCGCGCATCTGGCGATCATTGCCATTACCGCGAGCGCGATGGATGAAGACCGGGCGATGTGCATCGAGGCCGGCATGGATGGCTATCTGTCGAAGCCGATACAGATGATGGCGATCAGGGCGGCGCTGGCGCCGTGGCTGCCGGAAGAGTTGCGATGACTCAGGTGGCGACAGCGATCGATCTGGGCACGCTGCGTCTGTTCGTGGGTGACGACGATGAAGTGGCAGTGATCGACTTTCTGGCGCGCTTTTTTGAGCGTCTCGATGCCGACATGAAACGCATGCGCGACACGATTGCGTTGCAGCGCTGGGCCGAGGCGAGGCGCCTGGCACATCAGATGCGTTCGTCTGCGCTGGCGATAGGCGCATCCGGTTTTGCGCTGCTATGCACGGCATTTGAAAACATGGGACTAAGCCCCGGCGGGCGACAGGTTGAACTGCGCTTCGGTGCGATGGAGCGCAGCTTCGACGAGGTGCGCAGCGCGGTGTCATCGATTTGTCTCTGATATGGTATGGCATGGAGTTGCTTGATATTTTGCAGGGATGAGCGTGAATGCAGACGACAGATTGACCGATCCGAGCGTGTTGCTGCAAGCGGCAGGCGACAACGAGGATGCGTTTTTTGACCTGTTGCGCTTGTTTTTGACCATTTTCCCGGCGATGCTGGGGCGATTGGAATATTTTTTTGCTGCTGCAGACATGCCCAAAGTGGCGCAGCAAGCTCACAGCGTGAAGGGCTGCCTGTATCTGGTGGGCGCCATGGATAGCGCCGAGAGATTGGAATCGATCGAAATGATGGCGCGCCGTGACACGCTGTGCTCCGGCGTCGAATTTGAACAATTGATGGGCGAGATGCGCTCTGTGATTGAAGAGGTCGAAGGCGATCTGAATCCGGCGGCACTGCTGCCTGCCGA
>CANFGA010000484.1 GCA_947446335.1 Oxalobacteraceae bacterium
ACCAGATAATCGCTGGCGCCCACGATGTGGCATTGCCGTCCGCTCCAGGCATGCAGAATCGCCGTCAAGGCCACCGCCAGCGCCTTGCCGGGGCCAAAGCCCAGTTCGGCGGCATGGCCTTCGTGCATCGCCAGCGCCGCCATCAACTGCTGGCGCGACGGTGGTGATGCGAACTCCCGGGCGCACACCAGCGCCAGCAGCGCCAGCGCTGCACTGCGCGCGGCGCCGCCATGCGCTTGCCCCAGGCTGCAGGCACGCCGCAGGTCGGCGCGCGCCAATGCCAGCGCCGCTGCCAACGCTACAGAAGTGAACACGGGCAACGCTGCACGCGCCTGTTCGATACCGATGGCGGCGCGCTCCAGACGGCGCCGCAGCAGAACGCCAGACAACTGGGCCGCCCCGAAATCAAATCCCATAGCGCTTCTGGAACAATTGCATCAAGGCCTTGCGCGCCTGGCGAAACAGCGGCTCGCCCGGCAACGCGATGCGCAGCACGCCTGTCATCCCGGGCAAGGGATTGAGCCCCTCTGCGCGCGCGAGCGCCAGGTCCGACGGCAGCGCGGCGCGCAATTCGAAAAAGGGTTCGGATGTCATTTCTCCGCTCTGGTCCCCGGGCTTGACAGCCATTTCGCCGCCGCCGGCAAAGCCGAGCACGCTCGATGCCAGGCGCTCGCGTTGATAGGGGATCGAAGTGAGCTGGACAATAGGGAGCGTGATCTCGGATTGCCCGGCCAGGCGCAATTGCATGCGCGCGTGTTTGCTGCGAAACAGATCGTCGGTCTGCTCTTGCGGCACCACGGCGACGAAGCGAAAGCGCTCGCCAGCCACCAGTTCGCCCAGCGCCTGCCCGCGCGGGATCCAGTTGCCGCTGCGCTCATGCAAGCTGGCGGCGACCCATTTGCCGGCAAACGGCGCGCGCACCACCAATTGCTTTCTGAGCGCATCGAGCTCGCTCATCTGCGCCGTCAGCGCCAGCAAGCGCTGCTCGAGCGGCGCGGTATCGGCTTGCATGCGCAACAGCGACTGGCGCAATTGGACATCGAGTTCGCTGGCTTGATGGCGCGCCAACTCGTACTCATAGTCCAGTTCGGGATTGATCAGCACCGCGATCAAATCGCCCTGCCGCATCATGTCGCCATTGCGCGCTACCACTTGCACCAGCTTGCCTTCGGTCGCCGCATGCAAGATCGTCGATTCGTCCGCTTGCAGCACGCCGTGGGCGCGAATTGCATGCGGGAATGGGACGAACTGGCAAAAAGCGAGTGCGCCGACCAGCAGCAAGCCGACCGTCATGCTGGCGCGGCGCCGGTTGTGCACGACCTTGGGTCCGCTCAAGTGCGCAACCAGTTTGCGGCCCGGCGTGATGATCATGCTCAGGATCGCGACCACGGCCATGAACACGCCGATCAAGAACCATTGATCCATGACGACCAGAATGATGCCGACGGTGACCGACATCCGGTACAAGAAAGCGCCCAGCCCATAGCCGGTGAACCAGCGCCGCTCGCGCAAGGTGGTGGCCGGCGATTGCGCCTCCATCGTGCCCAGCAGATAACGGTCGCCCAGGTACAGCCAGTGCTGCTGCGCCTTCTGGTACAGATTCGGTATGTCGACCAGGTCGGCCAGGATGTAATAAGCATCGAAACGCAGCAAGGGATTGCCGTTGAACAACAGGCTCGATACCGAACCGACCACCATCACGTTGAACGCGAGACTGTTGACGATGCCGGAACTGGTCTGCGACCAGACCAGAGCGCCGATCGCGGCCATGAACAATTCGACCATCATGCCGGCGGCGCTGACGACGGCGCGCTGGTAACGATTGTCGAACGACCAGGTGGACGCGGTGTCGACATAGGGCAACGGCGTCATGATCAGGAACATCACGCCAAACGCATGGACCTGGCCGCCGTAGCGTTTGCAGACAAAAGCATGGCCGGTTTCGTGCAGCAGCTTCATTGTAGTCAGGCTCACGAACAGCCACGGCAAGTTCGACAGCGAAAACAAGCCCTGGGTATGGTCGGACAAGGCGTTCCAGTTTTCGATCGCCGTCACCGCGCCCGCCAGCACCACCAGCGCCCAGACGATCAAAGCCGGCATGCCGGTCGTGATGCGGATCAGGCGGGTGCAGCGATCGAGCAGACGGTCCGGGTCGAACAGGTAGATCCGGGTATACAGAAAACCCATCAGCTTGGCCTGGATCTCGCGCCGGCGCTGCTTTTGCGAGCGCTGGTAGATCGCCTGGTTATCCGGCAATTCCTGGAAATACAGCATGTTGGCCACGTGCAGTTGCGACAGCACGCGCACCACCTCTTCCTGGCCGGGCGCCTGCTCGGGAAACTCGGCGATAAACGCCAGCCAGTGCTGCTCGACCGTCAATGCCGGCGTCAGGCGCGAGACGAACGCATGCGCTTGCGGCGTGATCCGGAAGTAGCGATGCGAATAGCGCTCTTGCAGCACATACCAGAGTTCGCCGCCGAAATGCTGGCGCGAGACGGTGGTGCTCGATGGCAACGCGACGCGCGCTTGCGCGATGCGAAACCAGGAATCGCTGAAGACTGCGCTGCTCATGGCCGCCTCGCGTGCCAGCGGTGGATGCCGTTCACGCCAGCCACCACAATTTCATCCGCAGCGTATCGATCAGCTTGTGGGTCAGTATCCAGGTGACATTCTGGCGCCCGCCGTCGATCAAGACAATGCCGCTCATCCCCGGGCGCCACCAGGGCTCGGGCTCTTGCAGCAGGCGCGCCTTGATCAAGAAGTGATTGCCTTCCTGCCCTTTCACCTGAGCGATCGGAATCATCGCCGACATCTTGAAGCGGATGCTCTGGTCGGGATGACTGAGCAGGCGCAGTTCGCCGGTGGCACCCGGATTCACGTAGCGCACATCGCGCTCCGGGACCATGATTTCGACATACAAGCCATCGATGCGCGCCACCCGGAACAAATTGTCGCCCTTCTTGACTGGCGCATTGAGCAATTCCTTGCGCTCGCCGCTGACCACGACGCCATCGAACGGTGCCAGCGCGCGCGCCTGCGCCAGATACTGGACCACGCGGGCCAGCTTGGCGTCGGCTTGCGCGCGGCGGGCCTGCGCAATCCCCAGTTCAGCCAGGTTGCCGAGCGCCCTGGCCTTGTCGGCTTCGGCATCGAGCCGCAAGAGCTCGGCCTCGATATCCATTTCCTGCTGGCGCAATTCGCGCGTGTCGAGCGTGGCCATCAATGCACCCTGGCGCACCACGTCGCCGGCGCTGACCAGCACTTGCTCGACGCGGCCATCGAACTGGGCGCTGACCAGGCGCATGCTGTCGGTCGTGATCTGCGA
>CANFGA010000485.1 GCA_947446335.1 Oxalobacteraceae bacterium
CCACCAGCCCCACGCCCATGCCCAGCGATACATATTGCTTGATGACGTCCGAATCCATCGCCGTCAGCACGATGTCGGGCGTCACGCCAGCCTCGCCGAAGGCGGCGTCGATATGGCTGCGCCCGGTGAAGCCGACGTCGTAGGTCACCAACGGGAATCGCCCCAGATCTTGCAGCGTGACCGAGGCGCAATCGAGCAAGGGATGGCCATCGGGCACCACGATCAAATGGCTCCAGCGATAACATGGAAACGACACCAGGCCGGGAAACTGGCTCAAGCCTTCGGTTGCGATGCCGATGTCGGTCTTGCCCGACAAGACCCAATCGGCGATATGCTCGGGCGCGCTTTGCTGCAGCGCGATGCGTACGGCGGGAAATGCGGTGCGAAAGCCCATGACGATCTTGGGCAACGCATATCTGGCCTGGGTATGAGTCGCCGCCACCGTCAAGGTGCCGCTTTGCTGGCCGCTGTATTCGAGGCTGGCTTGCTGCAGGTTTTCGGCCTCGATCAAGAGCCGCTCGATGATCTTCAAGATGCCCTTGCCCGGCTCGGTCAAGCCGGTCAGGCGCTTGCCGTTGCGCGCGAAGATGACGACATCGAGCTCGTCTTCGAGCTCGCGGATTTGCCGGCTCACGCCCGGCTGCGACGTAAACAGCGCATGCGCCACTTCGGTCAGGTTGTAACCGCGGCGCGCGGCTTCCCGGATGGACCGCAATTGCTGAAAATTCATCTCAAGCCCTCAATTAGCGATCAGTTCGGTACATCGACAAACACGTGCAAGCGCTTCGGCCGCACCACCAGCGTCTCGCCCTCTTTCAACTGCAACCCGGTGAAACGCTCGTTTGACATCACCGCTTCGATCGTTTCCTGGTTGTCCAGGCGCTCCAGATCGAGCTGGGCCAGCGGTCCGATCGCATGGGCGCGGCTCAGCTTGACGACGATGCCGGTCGCGCCTGGCGTATAACGATCGATCTCCAGGTCGTGCGGGCGCACGTAGGCGATGCCGGCGCCATCTTGCACCTCGGCATGGCCAGGCACGGCGAAACTGGCATCGCCGCTGGCCATCACGCCTTCATGCACGCGACCGTGGAACAGGTTGACGTTACCCAGAAAACCGTAGACAAAGGGCGACGCCGGATGGTTGTAGACTTCGCCCGGCGCGCCCACTTGCTCGACCCGGCCCTTGTTCATCAGCACCACTTGGTCGGCCACTTCGAGCGCCTCTTCCTGGTCGTGCGTCACGAAAATGCTGGTCACATGCAATTCGTCGTGCAAGCGGCGCAGCCAGCGCCGCAATTCCTTGCGCACCTTGGCATCGAGCGCGCCGAACGGCTCGTCCAGCAGCAGTACGCGCGGCTCGACTGCCAGCGCGCGCGCCAGCGCGATGCGCTGACGCTGGCCGCCCGACAATTGCGGCGGATAGCGGTCGGCCAGCCAGTCGAGTTGCACCAGTTCCAGCAAGTCCTTGACCTTGCGCTTGATCTGGTCTTCGGACGGGCGCTCGTTGCGCGGCTTCACGCGCAGTCCAAAGGCGACGTTTTCGAACACGCTCATGTGCTTGAACAGCGCGTAATGCTGGAACACGAAGCCGACCTGGCGTTCGCGCACATGGCGCGCGGAAGCATCCTTGCCATCGAGCACGACCTGGCCCATGTCGGGATGCTCCAGACCGGCGATGATGCGTAGCAGCGTGGTCTTGCCGCAGCCGGAAGGGCCCAGCAGCGCTGTCAATTGGCCGGTCGGAAAGTCCAGCGACACGTCGCCCAGGGCGATGAAGTCGCCGAAGCGCTTGTGGATGTTATGGACTGCGATCGTCATGCTCAATGCTCCGTGGAACGGGTGGCGGAATCGTCGGCGTGGCTCAGTTGCAAGCGCCATTCGATGAAGGATTTCAGTGCCAGCGTCAACAGCGCCAGCAAGGCCAACAGCGATGCCACGGCGAACGCGGCAGCGAAGTTGTATTCGTTATAGAGGATCTCGACATGCAGCGGCATGGTATTGGTTTCGCCCCGGATATGGCCTGACACCACCGACACGGCGCCGAATTCGCCCATCGCACGCGCATTGCAAAGAATCACGCCGTACAGCAAGCCCCACTTGATGTTGGGCAAGGTCACGCGCCAGAACGTGTTCCAGCCCGAGGCGCCCAGCACGATCGCGGCTTCTTCCTCTTCATTGCCCTGCGCTTGCATCAACGGAATCAATTCACGCGCAACGAACGGGAAAGTGACGAAGACCGTCGCCAACACGATGCCGGGCACCGCGAACAGGATGCGGATGTCGTGCTCTTGCAGCCAGGCCCCGAACCAGCCCTGGGCACCGAACAGCAAAATATAGATCAAGCCTGAAATCACCGGCGAGACCGAAAATGGCAAATCGATCAAGGTCAGCAAGATGCTCTTACCGCGAAACTCGAACTTGGCGATGCACCAGGCGGCGCATACGCCAAACACCAGGTTCAGCGGCACCGCGATCGCCGCCGTGATCAAGGTCAGCTTGATGGCCGAGATCGCGTCGGGATCAAGGATCGCGGCCAGATAGGTATCCCAACCCTTGGCAAAGGCTTGGACAAACACTGCAGCCAGGGGCACGAACAGGAACAGCGTCAAGAAAATCAGGGCGACGGCGATGAACAGGGCGCGCACCCAGGTAGGTTCTTTCAGCGCAGGTCGGGTGGAATGACTCATTTTGCAGCCTTGGCGCGGGTCCACGCTTGTAACAGGTTAATCGACAGCAGCATCAGGAACGACACGACCAGCATCACGACAGCGATCGCCGTGGCGCCCGCATAATCGTATTGCTCTAACTTGGTGATGATGAACAGCGGCGTGATTTCGGACACCATCGGCATGTTGCCGGCGATGAAAATGACGGAGCCGTATTCGCCGGTGGCGCGCGCAAAGGCCAGCGCAAAACCGGTCAGCAGCGAAGGCAAAATGGCGGGAAAGATGATGCGCGAAAATATCTGCAGCGAACTCGCACCCAGGCTGGCAGCCGCTTCCTCGATCTCGGGTTCCAGGTCTTCCAGCACCGGTTGCACGGTGCGCACGACGAATGGCAAGCCGATGAAGGTCAGCGCAATCACGATCCCGAGCGGCGTGAACGCGACCTTGATCCCCAGCGGCTCCAGATACTGGCCAAACCAGCCATTCGATGAATACAGCGCCGTCAGCGTGATGCCGGCCACCGCCGTGGGCAGCGCGAACGGCAAGTCGACCAGCGCATCGATGAAGCGCTTGCCGGGAAAGGTATAGCGCACCAGCACCCAGGCCACGATGGCGCCGAACACGACGTTGATGCTTGCTGCGATCAGCGATGCGCCG
>CANFGA010000486.1 GCA_947446335.1 Oxalobacteraceae bacterium
AAACCTGCCGGGGCGGCCTTGTCCACCAGGTTGAAGCCGTGTCCGACCGGGCTGGTGCTGGTCTTGAAAAACTCCTGGACCCACTCGGTACGAAGGAGCGAGCGCCGGTCCGGGTCCGCTGTCACCTTGGGCGCGCCTTTGGCAAATGCCGCTCTGGTGGACAAGCCGGTGTGAATGATGTCGCCCAAGGGAGTGCTGCCATCGATCAAACCCATGTAGTACTGGGGTGTTGCTTTGAAGTCTTTCATGTTGAACAGAACGGGGAAGGTCACCGTGTTCGGTACCAGTACGTCTGCCACCGACCAGACGGTGTCGGCCACATAGGAGGCACGGAAACCCAGGCTCGGGTCAGCATCCACCGGAAACGAGCCGATCATGAAGTGGTCGTGGTTGCCCATGGTCTGGTACCAGGGGATGGATTTGTCCAGCCCCACCGCCTGATAGGGCTTCTGGTAATCAATGGTGTCAGCGCCCAGGTGCGCGCCTGAGCTGGGTGTGATCACCTTGCCGTCAATCACGTCCATGTACCAGCGCAGCTCGTTGTACGAGGTGCTGTTGCAGGTGTCACCGAGCGAAAGAGCAAAGTCAAACGGGGTTTTCTTGTGCAGGGCATTCATGGTTTGCATGGCGGCATCGAGCACATGGGTGGTGTACATCATCACCGGCGAATAAATCGAGGTATTGTTGATCGCAAAACGCTCAAACTCCTGCAGCAGCATGAGCTGGTTGGGGGCTTCCTTGTCGGTGATATGGATGTCCGAGAAGGTGAAGAAATTCATCAGCTTCTTGCTGCGCGTGGGGGCGACGTAACTGCTGCCGATGAGGTCAGTTCTGGGCACCACGGGCAGGCCAACGTCGACATATTTCCAGTCGCCGTAGCCAAAAACGTCATACTTGCTGACCTTGTCGATCTCGTTGGCAGCCAGGCCTTGCAGGTCGTACCGGAATGAGACCATGCGTTCGGCCGTCGTCTTCACAGTGCTGTCAATCAGATAGGGTTTGGCTGATTCGGGCGCGACACTGCCGCCGCAACCGAATGTCATCGCGCCTGTGGACACGACTGCGAAATAACCCAGGCTGTAGCGCAAAAAATCCCGTCGGCCTACATTGCCCTGGACTCTGTAATCTGGCACCTTTTTTGAATCATTGCTGTTCATTGGATACCTTTCGTTGGTGAGCAAATTATTCTGTCATGCAGGCTTGAATCCGACTCAAAGGTCTGCATTTGTCATGCTCGCTGCCGCGCACCTCGACGACCGACATCACGCGCTTGAATTGCCCATCGATTTTGGTATAGCGCTGCAAGAGGATCGCGTCCGCGCAGGCAAATTTGCAGTTGTGCAAACATCAACCCGGTCGGGTCCGACTCCCCATTCAGGGGCAGCCAGTCGAAGTGCGTGCGGGTCAGATGGAGACTACGCGCATAGAGAGATGAAAAGCCGCCTTCACCTATGATGTGGAGCAATTGATCGGCCAACTCTTGCCACAGCACGCCATCGATCAGAGCGCCGCTGCTGCGTGTGATCGCGCCATCGATCAACTGCGCCCATTGAGCATCGCCTGCTTTCGTCGCTATAGCGTCCTCTGCGGTGAGCCAATTGGCCACCAGCCACTCCACGTATCCAATTAGCAGCGAGTTCCACCACTGTAATCAAAATTGCTTGCAACGCGTTTATCTGCTGCGTCATTGGGTGCGTTTAACAGCGCTTGACGCGAAAATCCTCCCCGTTCAGGGGAAGGATGTCAAACAACCGACACCAAAGTCCCGCAGAATTTTGTCTTGGGTGACGACCATATCTGACTCTGATCCTGTTCAGAAGCTGAGTATGAATAAAAATCGCGCCGGAAATTCATGAACGGATTGGTGTTGCAGGCCAACCCGGTCAGTCCCATACACTGCGGCTGTCTGCTGTGCAGCGGAAGTGGTCAGTTGAAATTGGAACTGATAGACCGAAATCAGCCAGACGCGATCGTCGCTAAACAGCAGAAATATTTGTTAGTATTTCGAACAGCTTCAGGGCTACGGAGATTTTCTTAAATCTGCACTCGCAACTTCGCCTCGGCAATTTTTCTTTTTTAAAGGAATGAAATCCATGGAATTCTCGTCATCCAATGCATCAATGCCAGATCCGTCAACCGCGCTGCGTTTCGATGGCCAGGTCGCCATCGTGACGGGGGCGGGCGGTGGTTTGGGGCGCCAGCACGCGTTGGCGCTTGCGCTGCGCGGGGCCAAGGTCGTCGTCAACGACTTTGGCTCTGGCTCGAAAACGCCCTCGGCGGCAGATGTCGTGGTCGAACAGATCCGGGCCGCTGGCGGCGAGGCCATTGCCAACAATGCGTCGGTGACCGATGCCGACGCGATGGTTGCGATGGTGGAGCAGGCGATGGCGCAGTGGGGGCGCATCGACATCCTGGTGAACAACGCCGGGATTTTGCGCGATCGGAGCTTTTCCAAGATGGACCTCGATGACTTTCGCAGCGTGATTGAAGTTCACCTGATGGGCGCGGTCCATTGCAGCAAGGCGGTATGGGAGATCATGAAGGCACAAAAGTACGGTCGAATCGTGCTGACCACGTCTTCTTCGGGGCTTTACGGAAATTTCGGGCAGTCCAATTACGGTGCCGCCAAAATGGCGCTGGTGGGGTTGATGCAGACGCTGGCCTTGGAAGGCGTCAGATATGGCATCAATGTCAATTGCCTGGCGCCGTCGGCAGCGACGCAAATGACGCAGGATCTGATGACCGAGGATGATCTGGCTCTACTGACGCCGCAAAGCGTGACTCCCGGCGTCATCTACCTGGCGTCGAAGCAAGCGCCAACGCGCACCATTTTGTGCGCGGGCGGTGGCTCGTTCGCCGCAGCCCACATTACCTTGACCGAGGGGGTATTCATCGGCGACATTCCAGACGCTGCCGAACAATTGCTGGAAAGGATGGCCCAAGTCATCGACCGCGAAGGCGAGATTGTTCCCGGTGAAGGCATGGAGCAATCTCGGCGCGAAATCAACACGGCACGGTTGCGCGCGGTAAAGTCTTGACCGGTGCTGTTTTCTTTACTGCGCTGTTGACTGCTTTGTATAGCGCAGCCAGACGCTGCCGCCATCCTGAATTTCGGCCGATGCCAGCGTCAGATAGGTCGGATTTTTCCACGCTGCGCGGGTGACTTCGAACGAAGCCGGGTGATCGCCGCGCCCGTCGATCAGCGGCAAGATGAGGACGCTGACTTCGTCGACCAGGCCGGCGTTGACGAACGATCCGCTCACGTGCGGGCCGCCTTCGACGATCAGGCGCTTGGTGCCGAGTTCGGCTGCGAGGATTTC
>CANFGA010000487.1 GCA_947446335.1 Oxalobacteraceae bacterium
CACGACGCGTCGTGACTTTCCGGCCCGGACAGAAGCTCAAGGCACGGGTCGAGGCTTATGCTGGAAGCAAAGAACAATAACGAACTGCCGGCGATTCCCGGCAAGCGCTACTTCACGATCGGCGAGGTCAGCGATCTGTGCGGCGTGAAGCCGCACGTGTTGCGCTATTGGGAACAGGAATTCACGCAATTGAAGCCGGTCAAGCGGCGCGGCAACCGGCGCTATTACCAGCACCACGAAGTCTTGCTGGTGCGCCGCATCCGCGAACTGCTGTATGAACAGGGATTCACGATCAGCGGCGCACGCAACCGGCTCGATCATCGGATTGCACCAGCGCCAGCGCTGCTCGACGCAGAGCCCGCTTTGCCGGCGCCTGATGCGCAACTCGATCGCGAGCTCATCCGCAGCCAATTGCTGGCCATACTCGATTTGCTCAAGCAGGGCTGACACATCTGGCCTGGCTGCGCCAGGCATGCAGGCCCGATAAACATGAGGAAACAATGATACGCGTTGCCATTTGCGACGATCACCAGATCGTCAGAGCCGGATTCAAGCAGATTTTTTCATCCTGCAGCGACTTCGAGGTCGTGGCCGAAGCCGGCACCGGGCGCGAAGCGCTCGAGATCGCCCGCAGTGAAATCTGCGACGTGCTGCTGCTCGACATTGCGATGCCCGATCAGAGCGGCATCGACATCTTGCGCACCATCCGCCAGGGCCAGCCTGATTTGCCGGTATTGATCCTGAGCGGCTATCCGGCCCAGCAATACGCGCTCAACTTGTTCAAGATGGGCGCCAATGGTTATCTGAACAAGGAATGCGAAGCCGATGAATTGATGAGCGCAGTGCGCACGGTGTTCCAGGGCCGGCGTTATGTCAGCGCCACCGTGGGGGAATTGCTGGCACAAAATTTTGACCGCGCTTCGAGCGCTGCACTGCATACCGAATTGTCAGACCGGGAGTTTCAGGTATTTTTGCATCTGGCGCGCGGCGCCACCGTGTCCGACATCGGCGTGAGCTTGTCGTTGAGCATCAAGACCATCAGCACTTACCGCACCCGCGTGATGGAAAAGATGGGATTGCAATCGAACAGCGACCTGACCTATTACGCGATGAAAAACAATTTGCTCGATTGATTCCAGACTGGCTTGACAGGGCCCGGTTTCGTGCGTGGCGTAAAGGTCGGCACGGTCTATAATTGCCTTGTCCGACAGTAAAGATTTGTTCAGTCGGGCGACATTGAACCTTGCCATGGATAGATCAGGATGTATTTTTCCGCAGAACCCGCACCGCGTTACCGTCTTCCCCTGTACAAAACCATCTTGTGCGCCACTTGCGTGGCGATTCTGATTGCCAACGGCATCAGCCTGTTCCAGAATTTGCAGTCGCTCAGAGGCGCCAATTTCCAGATCGCCCAGGCCGCGCGCGTCGCCGATCGCTTGCAATATGTGAATTTGCTGGTCATGGATGCCGAAAGCAGCTTGCGCGGCTATTTTCTTTCCGGCTCCGACATTTACCTCGGACCGTCGAAAACAGCTGCCGCCGAAGTCGAGAAAGAATTCAACGAACTGACAACGCTGCTCTCCGGGAGCGAGTCGCAGTTGAAAAATCTGGCTCAATTGCATGTCCTGGTGCGGCGCAAGATTTCGAACATGAATCAGGCAGTCGAAGTCTACAAGCAGGGCGGCTTGAGCGACATTGTCCGGATCGCGCGCTTGAGCGACGAGCGCGCGGCGCTCGACGAGATCCGCCTGCAGGTGGTGATCATGACGCAGGAACAAAACGAGACGCTGGCGCTACGCAGCGCGCAATTCTACAGCGAGTACCAAAAGGCGCTGATACTGGGCGTGGGCATCAATCTCATCGCCATCATCGTGCTGATCATGTTCTATCGGCTGGTGCGCTCGAGCTTGAGCAAGCGCGAGGAGGTCGAGCATGCGCTGAAGGTCGCCAACGAGAGCCTGGAGTCGACGGTTGAAATCCGCACCGAGCAATTATCGGTACTGTCACGCCATTTGATCAGTGTCAGCGAGGAAGAAAAGATCCGGCTCTCGCGTGAATTGCATGATGAAATGGGGGCCAACCTGACTGCGATCAGCATGGATCTGGCGGCGGTGACGCGGCATTTGCTCACGAGCGAACCGACGCTGGCAGCGCAACTGCAGCGTGCCAAGGTCGCGTTGATCGAAGCGATCAATCTGAAGCGTCGCATCATCGAAAATCTGCGCCCGAGTTTGCTCGACAATCTGGGCTTGAACGCCGCCATCGAAAGTTATTGCGAGGATTTCAGCCGCATGAGTGAAGTCAGATGCAGCGTCGACATCGATCTTGACATCGATGGCGATATCGATAACGATGAATCGACGCTGGCAATCGCCTTGTTTCGCATCGTGCAGGAGTCGTTGACCAACATCATGAAATATGCGAAAGCCGATACGGTCAGCGTCACGCTCAAGCGCGATGCCAACGGCTTGGTGCTGCGCATCATCGATGACGGGATCGGCATTCCGAAGGAGTCCGAGGCGAAGCCGATGTCGCACGGCTTGCTGGGAATGCGCGAGCGCGCATTGTTGCTCGGTGGTACGTTCACGGTTCGGCGTGGCAGAAACGACAAGGGTACGTGCGTCGAAGCATGCATTCCATTGCCGGATCTGGTGCGCCTCTAGTCGAACTGCCTAGCAGTTGATTTCATCTTGCAGCAGGCGCTGGTATTCGGTCTTCACGACCTTGTAGCATTCGCCCGCATTGCGCTCCAGACCGGCGCGATCGAGCACGGTGATGTTGCCGCGACGATACTGGATCAAGCCATCTTCCTGCAGTTTTCCGGCCGCCGCCGTGATGCTTTCGCGGCGCACGCCGAGCATCACCGAGATCAATTCCTGGGTCACCTTCAGCTCGTTCGATGCCGAGCGATCCAGTCGATCGAGCAACCAGCGGCACAGCTTTTGTTCGATCGAACTATGGCGCCCGCCGACCGCGTTTTGCGCCATCTGGGCAAACAGTGCGCTGGTGTAGCGCATCAGCAACTGGGGCAGCGCACCGCCCTGGTTGAAGGCATCGCGCAAATGCCGGGTCTTCAAACGATAACCATAGCCCGGGCTTTGCACGATGGCACTGCACATCGCGCGCTCGCCCATGAACAGCGAGACCCCGACCACGCCTTCATGGCCGACCACGGCGATCTCGGTGGTGGCGCCGTCTTCCATCACGTACAGCAGCGAGACGATGGCCGTGGTCGGAAAATACACATGCTCCAGCGTGCAACCGTACTCGAACAGTTCCTTGCCGAAGGGCAGGGTGACCAGTTCCAAGTG
>CANFGA010000488.1 GCA_947446335.1 Oxalobacteraceae bacterium
CGCTCATGCATTCAGCAACAACAACATCGACAACAGCACCGACCGCAATATCGACTGTCAGCGGCCTGATTCTGACCAGCGGACCCGGCCCCGATCGCGGCCTTCAAGCCTGGCGCGGCGCGCCGCTGGCCCTGCACGTGATGATGCGACTATCGCCCCAGGTCGCCGACGTCATGATCAATGCCAATCGCAACATCGGTCCTTATGAAGGCTTCGGCGTGGCGGTCTGGCCCGACGAAATCCAGGGTTGGGGCGGCGCGCTGGCGGCAATCCAGACCGGCTTGCAGCATTGCGACACCCGCTTCATGGTCAGCGTGCCTTGCGACGCGCCAGAACTGCCGCATGATCTGGTGCAGCGCCTGGCTGCGGGATTGCTGGCACAAGGCGCAGATCTGGCGCTGGCCGTCAGCGGCGAAGGCGCAGAGCGCCAGGTCCACCCGGATTTTTGCCTGATGGAATCCAGTTTACTGGAAAATCTGACCCACTTCTTGCGCAGCGGCGGACGCGAGCGCGCTGCCTGGCATGCATCACTGCAGGTAGCTGAAGTGCCATTCGACTCGATTGCTGCGTTCAAGGCGGCGCCATGACCGCAAGCGCTGTTGTCCATTTCCGAGCTTTTCATATTTCAATTGCATTTAAGCTATATAATTTGAGCCGGTAAATGAATCACCATGGGCCGCCCCAGGCAAACTCGATGCGTCTGGCGCTAACGCATCCCCCCGAGCGCGTGAGCGGCACATCGAGCGCAAGCACCGAGGATCATCATGAATAGCGTCACGCCATTGCCCACTTTCACGGTCCTGATTGTGGAAGACAACCCGCTGGTCATCAGCCTGTATGAAAATGCACTATCGCCATTGCCAGGGGTGCGCACCGTCGTTGCCAGCGATGGCTTTGTTGCACTACTGCAAACGTGCGAACACAATCCCGACATCATCATCACCGACCTCGACATGCCCAACTTCGACGGCCACCAATTGCTCAGGATATTGCAAGCCGATCCGCTCTATCACGCTACCCATCTGATCATCATTTCCGGATTGAGAGAAGACGAGATCGAACATCGCGGCAGCTTGCCCGAGTCGGCATCGTTCATCCGGAAAAAGGATTTCTCGGTAGACGGCTTGCGCCTACTGGTGACCGTGCAAATGGAAAAACGCCAGGCCGCCGCCGATGCCGGCGCCAACTGAGCCCTGCCTGCAGTAATATCGGACTGACTGTTGTCGATTACTTATTGCTGATATATAATTTCTTTTTTGCAATATTCAACCAGTCATCCTGGCACATAGTGTTATGCAACCGCCGACCGAAGACGCGCATCCACTGGCATCCATGGGCAACGGCGTGGCAAAAGACAGGTGCCGGGCAGTCCAACGAAAATATCTTAAAGGCAACCACATGTGCAGCAAAATGTTACAACAGGCGGCGCAGTGGCCGGTCGCTCCGAGTCGCCCAGGTCAAGGCTTGACGGCATGATCACGGTAACGAGCGCCAAGACTGAAAAGTTGATCCGGATTGTGTTGGTCGACGATGACGATGTATTTCGCGATTTGATCGGTGCCAATCTGACCCGCCGCGGCTACCAGGTAGCCAGCGTGCGCGATGGCGCCTCCCTGTATCGGGAATTGATCGAACATCCGGCCGACATCGTCGTGCTCGATATCGATCTGCCCGGCGACAATGGCTTGCTGATCGCAGGTCAATTGCGCGCCATGCAGCGCACCCGCCTGTACGGCATCATCATCCTCACCTCGGACAGCAATTTGCAGATGCGTCTGGACGGACTCGACAGTGGAGCCGATGTCTTCTTGACCAAACCGACCACGCCGCTGGAGATCAACGCCCATATCCAGAGCCTGTATCGGCGCTTGACGCTAAACCTGCAATCGCATGACCAAAGGCCATGGCGCTTCAGCCGCAACTCGTGGAAACTGATCGCACCGTCGGGTGCCGAGATCGTGCTGACCCATCTCGAGACGCTGTTGCTCGACATTCTGGCCGACAGCCCGGGACGCCCGGTACGCCGCAAGGACATCATCTCGACCGCGCTGCAACAGGATCCGCTGGCTTATGACGAGCGTCGCCTGGAAGCCGTGGTGAGCCGCTTGCGGCGCAAGATCGCCAAGTTGTACGCCGCATCGCAACCGATCAAGGTCGCCCATTCGGTCGGCTACATCTTTGCCGACCCCATCGAGCGCGAGTAATCATTCCCGAGCAGCAAGCTCCATTCGATGCTATATTGTCCTGGACAATCAACTAGAATGGAAGTCCCGATGACGACTACCCCGCCGGCCCTGCGCCGCCTGAGCCCGGACAAGCTGCTGCTGAGCAAATGGACTGCCGTTGATCCGGTCGACCGGGAAAAGCATTTCATCGTCACGCGCCTGATCGCGCTGGAACCACCGGCGCAAGGGTTCGAGATGGTGCAACTCGAAGCGCTGTACTCGGGGCGCAACATGCTGCTGCCGTGGCGCGCGCTGCGCGACCCAAGCACCTGGCTGCAAGGATGGCTGTGAGCATGGGTCAGGCACAGATCGCCGTGATCGGCGCCGGCATCGCCGGATTATCGTGCGCCACGGCGCTGCAACAGGCCGGGCACGCTGTCCATCTGTTCGACAAGAGCCGCGGCGCCGGCGGGCGCATGAGCACGCGCCGCGCAGACGACTGGCAATGCGATCACGGGGCCCAGTACTTCACTGCCCGTGACAGCGCTTTTCGGGCCGAAGTGCTGCGCTGGGAACAGGCGGGCGCGGCCGCGCTCTGGAATGCCAGGGTGCAAGTGATCGAAGCCGATGGGACCCGGCCTGTTGCGTCGACGCTGGAACGTTTCGTCGGCACGCCGCGCATGACATCGCCGGCGGCATTGCTGGCGCAGTCCTTGAACCTCACCACTGGCAGCACGATCATCCGGTTGCAGGGCAGCGATGATGGCCGCTGGCAACTGCACTCGCAAGAGCAAGGCGCCCTCGCCCAGCGCTTTGATTGCGTGCTGCTGGCACTGCCCTCACCCCAGGCAGCGACGTTGCTGCAAGCGACCCGGTTGCCGCAAGCGACACCGCCGCCCGCGCTCGCCGCAATGGCCGACCTGGCGCTAGCGGCGGTGATGACAGGTTGCTGGACGCTGATGCTGCGTTTTGCCGTGGCGCCGGATCTGCCGTATGACGCCGCCTTCGTCAACCATGGGCCGCTGCGCTGGATCTGCCGCGACAGCAGCAAACCTGGGCGCAGCGGGCAAGAAACCTGGCTGCTGCACGCCAGCCCCGAATGGAGCAGCCTGCACATGGAACAGGATGCCGACAGCGTTGCCGC
>CANFGA010000489.1 GCA_947446335.1 Oxalobacteraceae bacterium
CGCAACTGGCGCGCCACTTCTTCGGCCGCTTCGCAGTTGGTATTGAAGGCGGTGGTTTCGATGTCGGAGCCGCGCGTTGCGCGCGCCGAGTTGACGTCGACCGACACCAGCGCCTCGGTATGGTCGATCACGATCGCGCCGCCCGATGGCAGGGGTACGGTGCGCGAATACGCGGTTTCAATCTGGTGTTCGATCTGGAAGCGCGAAAACAGCGGCACATCGTCGCTGTAGCGCTTCACGCGGTGCACCATGTCGGGCATCACGTGGCTCATGAACTGGTGCGCCTGCTCGTAAATCTCGTCGGTATCGATCAGGATTTCGCCGATATCGGGCTGGAAATAGTCGCGGATCGCGCGGATTACCAGCGACGATTCCTGGTAGATCAGGAACGCGCCGGAGGCCGATTTGCTGGCGCCTTCGATCGCGCGCCACAGTTGCATCAGGTAATTCAAGTCCCATTGCAATTCTTCGACGTTGCGCCCGATGCCGGCGGTGCGGGCAATCACCGACATGCCTGCTGGCAAGTCGAGTTTGTCCATCGTTTCGCGCAATTCCTGGCGCTCTTCGCCTTCGACCCGGCGCGATACGCCGCCGCCGCGTGGATTGTTCGGCATCAAGACCAGATAGCGCCCGGCTAGCGAGACGAACGAGGTCAAGGCTGCGCCCTTGTTGCCGCGTTCTTCCTTTTCAACCTGGACCATGACTTCCTGGCCTTCGCGCAGCGCTTCCTTGACCGATGCGGTGCGCACATCGACACCTTCGCGGAAATAAGTGCGTGCAACTTCCTTGAACGGCAGGAAACCGTGGCGATCTTCGCCGTAGCTGACGAAGCAAGCTTCCAGCGAAGGCTCGATGCGGGTGATCACGCCTTTGTAGATGTTGGATTTGCGCTGTTCGCGTCCGGCGCTTTCGATGTCGATGTCGATCAATTTTTGACCGTCGACTATGGCCACGCGCAGTTCTTCTTGCTGCGTAGCATTAAACAACATGCGTTTCATTTTATGACTCCGCGCCCCATGGGGCCTCTTGGTGCCGCCCCTTGGGGAGCGGCAAAGTACAGGGATGTACGCGAGAATCGGAATGCATGGGGGTGGGTATGCCTAGGCGTGCGATGCAGCAACGCGATACGTTGCTGCCGCAACAGAGGCGCCAATGAGGTCGATCGTCATGCCGAGTGCAACATCGCCTGCAACTCATCTGATGCGACCCGAAGCGATCGGGCAGGGGCAGAGAATGCCGGCGCTGCGACTGTCGATGAGCCAAACCGTAGCCAGGCCAGCTTGCTGCGATGCCCAGGCTAGTTGCCATTGGGAACTCGCAATAGTTGAGCTTTACTACATGGAGCTTGGCGAAAACGGCAAGCGTTATCGACTTCATTACCCTGCCAGCACCGTCGTTTTCAACGCTGCTGGCAGGTACTTATCCTTCAATCCATCACACTCTGATTCAGCACCCTGGCGCTTGGTCCGATTACAACAACGGTGCAACCTTGATCATCGTCGGGTGGTGCATACACATTTTTTCCATCGAATTTGCAATTTGGCGAGGCCGGTGGAGACGCCCCTGTGTAAAATGTAGTTTTATTCTTACACCAGCCGCTTGAGAACTGCGGCAAACAATTATATATTCAAAATGAAGGACTTAGAGAGATTTTCTGGGAAGACAGAACAAATGAAGATGCAAAACGATGTTGGTAGCCCTTCAACACCGGTTCAACCGCAAGCGCAATTCGTGACGATCAATGAAGAAGAGGCCGGCCAGCGCATAGACAATTACCTGCTGCGGGTCTGCAAAGGCGTGCCCAAAAGCCATATTTATCGGATCCTGCGTTCCGGTGAAGTGCGGGTCAACAAGGGTCGCATCGACCAGTTGTACCGGCTGCAAGATGGCGATGTGGTGCGCATTCCGCCGGTGCGGGTCGCTGAAAAGAGCGCGCAAGTGGCGCCAGCGGCCGAATTCAAGATCATTTTCGAGGATGCTCATCTGCTCGTCATCGACAAACCGGCCGGCGTTGCCGTGCACGGCGGTTCGGGCGTGTCGTTCGGTGTGATCGAGCAATTGCGCGCCTCGCGCCCGGATGCCAAGTTCCTGGAACTGGTGCACCGGCTCGATCGCGACACCTCGGGACTGCTGTTGCTGGCAAAAAAACGCTCGGCCTTGACCAATTTGCACGAGCAGATGCGTGATGGCTTGACCGACAAGCGCTATCTGGTGCTGGTGGCCGGCGACTGGAACAATGCGCGCCAGCATGTCAAACTGGCGCTGCACAAGTACACGACTGCCGAAGGCGAGCGGCGCGTGGCGGTGCAAGCCGACGGCCTCGCTTCGCACACGGTGTTTTCGTTGCTGCGCAAGTTTCCCCATTTCGCGTTGCTGGAAGCTGAATTGAAGACCGGCCGCACGCACCAGATCCGGGTCCACTTGTCGGCTTCCGGGTTTGCCATTGCCGGCGATGACAAATACGGCGATTTCGCATTGAACCGCGCACTGCAAAAGGCCGACAACACGCGCGGCGCGCTCAAGCGGATGTTTCTGCATGCGCATCAAATCACCTTCACGCACCCCGAAACCGGCAACAGCATGACACTCAATGCGGCGCTGGCCGGCGAGTGCGAGCGTTTCTTGGTAAGCTTGGGCAAGCCCTTGAACCTGCGCTGAACAGCATCTGGCATGGTCGGGCCGGGACCATTGGGTAGCGCACAGCGTGATCCTGACAACGACTCATGACAATTACATAAGGAGCCGACCGCGACAGTGGTCGGAATACATGGCAAGAAAGCAATTTGATTTAATCGTATTCGATTGGGATGGCACGCTGATGGATAGCACATCCACCATCGTGAAGTGCATACAGGCGGCTGCCAGGGATCTGGGATTGCCGGTGCCCAAGGATGCCGATGCTGCGCACGTGATCGGGCTAGGCTTGCCGGAAGCGATGCAAGCTGCGATGCCGGGCATCGATCCGAAATATTATCCGCGCATGGTCGAACGCTATCGCTATCATTACCTGGCCAAGGATCACGAGTTGATCCTGTTCAACGGCGTGCGCGAGATGTTGCAAGACTTGTCGCAGCAAGCTTATTTTCTGGCGGTAGCCACCGGCAAGAGTCGCGTTGGGCTGAACCGGGCGCTCAATGCCGTCAAGTTGCTGTCGCTGTTCGATGCCACGCGCTGCGCCGATGAAACTTTCTCCAAGCCACATCCTGCGATGTTGCAGGAATTGACGCGCGAACTGGGGCAAGACATGAAGCGCACCGTGATGATCGGCGACACCAGCCACGACTTGCTGATGGCAAATAACGCC
>CANFGA010000490.1 GCA_947446335.1 Oxalobacteraceae bacterium
CGCACCACCCGCCAGGCGATCGCGAACAGCGAGCGCGGCTTGGCCGAAGGCAATTCGTTGTAGCCATGGTCAAGCAGGCGCTGCTGCGCTTGTGCGTTGCTCAAGCCGGTATCGGCATCGGTCGGAGACGACATGGTTTCCTTTGCATGGTGAGACGGGCGCAGTGAAAAGGACGCAGTGCACCCATGTTAACAATTCATCATCGAACGGCTGGCGCAATCATGCAAGATCAACCTTAAGCAAAACTGACAAAATGAAAATAAGTTGTCACTAAAATATTTTCAAACCGGCTGCGCGCACTAGTGCAGCAAATGTCGCATCGGATAACGCGCCCGGTGCTACACTGACTACAATGAAGCGCGCCCTGAAAAATCTGTTGCTCTGGCTGTTGATCAGCCTGTTGCCCATCCAGGGCATGGCCGCCGTCATCTCGGCCTCTTGCGAATTGGCGCCAACCAGCGTTCAACAAGCTGAACATCATGCAGCCCCGGCGCATTGCCCATCCGACAGCGTCGATGATGGATCCGGCACTGCGCATCATGCGTCGTGCAGCGCTTGCGCCGCTTGCTGCATCGGCGCCAGCGCGCCGCCGTCAACGCCGGCATTCGCTGCCAGCCATGCGATGTCCGAGTCCTGCTTCACGGCGCTTGCAACGCGGGGCAGCGATTTCATTCCCACCGGCCTGGAACGACCTCCAAGATTGTCGTGATCGACACCCGCAAGCCGACGAGCGTCGCCGGCTTGCCCGATCCGTGCGCTTGATGCGCGTGTTCGATCCGCGTGTGCGATCTGCAGGTCCGATTCACACGCTTGATTCGCGAGTGCCGGCGGCAGAGCCCTGCCTTGTCCGCTGCCTGGCCCTTGGCTCCCATCGTTTTCTGGAAAAATAATGTCATTCAAATATTGCCTGGCCCTGGCGTTGGTGCCGTGCGCCGTCGGCGCGCAGCAGAACAACCCGGCAGACGCCCAAGCGCGCGTCGCTGCGGCACCCTATGTATCGGCATTCAACAATTACCGCAGCGCCGATTATCCGACCACCACACCCGATCTGGCCTGGCGCTCGGCCAATGCCAGGGTCGGCAGCGAGGCCGGCGGCGGACACGCGATGCATGCCGCCATGCCCTCGATGTCACCCCAGCATCAACCGCCGCCGGTTGAAGTCAAGGTCAAGACCGCGGCCGACCCGCACGCCGGTCACACCGGCCACGAAAGCCATCGATGATGCGCACCCACCCTTTCGGCTTCAAGCCGCTGGCACTCGCCCTCTCGGCCCTCACGCTGAGCGGCTGCGCAACATTTTCCGACGATGGCGGCTTGAACGACGTCTCCAGGCTGACCAGCGAGCGCACCGGGCAACCGGTGCAGCGGATCCAGGATTCGACCCGGGCCGCAGTGACGCAATTGCTGGCCCAGCCTCTGAGCCCCGATGCTGCGACCAGCATCGCGCTACTCAACAACCGCCGCTTGCAAGCATCGCTGGCCTATCTGGGCGTGGCCGAAGCCGACTTGGTGCAAGCCGGTCGCCTGCGCAACCCGGGCTTGTCGTTCAGCCGCAAGAGCGGCGCTGGCGATGTCGACATCGACCGCGGCATCATGTTCGACCTGATGGGTCTGCTGACGATGCCGATCCGGCGCAAGATCGAAACCGGACGCTTCGAGCAAGCCAGACTGGACACTGCAGCGCAAGCGGTGCAACTGGCCTTCGACACACGCAAGGCGTATTTCAACGCCGTTGCTGCGCACCAATCGCTGACCTATGCGATGCAAGTAGCGAGTGCGGCGCAGGCTGGCGCCGAACTGGCGCAGCGCCTGGCAAGCGCCGGCAACTGGAGCCGGCTGGATCAGGCGCGCGAACAAGTGTTTTACGCCGAGGCGACAGCCCAGCTGGCGCGCGCCGGTCATCAGGCGCTGGCCACGCGCGAACGGTTGACGGTGCTGATGGGCTTGTGGGGCGGCGACACCGGATACACGCTGCCTGAACGACTGCCCGACTTGCCCTTGGCTGCCGATGAGATGACCGGCATCGAAGCGCAGGCGATCGCGCAGCGGTTCGACATCCGGATCGCCAAGCGCGAGGCCGAGGCGCTGGCCCGCGCGCTCGGCTTGAGCGAAGCGACCGGCTTCATCAATGTGCTGGATATAGGCTACATCAACAAGAGCGCCAGCGGACAGGCGCGCGCGAATGGCTATGCAATCGCGCTCGAATTGCCGATCTTCGACTGGGGCACGGCCAGAAACCGGGGCGCCGAGGCGCGCTACATGCAAGCGCTGCACCACACGGCCGACATCGCGGTCAAGGCGCGCTCGGAAGTGCGGGTCGCCTATTCAGGCTACCGCACCGGCTTTGACGTGGCGAAACACTACCGCGACGAAGTGCTGCCGCTGCGCCAGAAAATTTCAAAGGAAGTGCTGCTGCGTTATAACGGCATGCTGGCCAGTGTGTTCGAGCTGCTGTCGGACTCGCGCGACCAGATCAACAGCGTGAATGCGGCGATTGCGGCGCAGCGCGACTTCTGGATCGCCGAGACCGAACTGCAGGCGGCGCTGAGCGGAAAAGGCAGCAGCGCCAGCAACGACAACAGCGCGCCACCCGCGAGCGCAGCCGCAACCGATCTGGCGCCGGCGCCGACTCACTAAAGGAATCATCATGGTTACACGCAGACATTTTTTCAGCGGCGCCGCCGCCATCGTCGGTGCCGGCGCGGTCAGCAGGATCGCCGCCGCCTCGCTGCCGGAAGCGGTCACGATGACCGCTGCTACCACCCAGGCGCCATTGATGCCGCCCAATGGCCGGCCCTACAATCCTGTCGTCACCTTGAATGGCTGGTCGCTGCCGTGGCGGATGAACCAGGGCGTCAAGGAATTCCACCTGGTGGCCGAACCGGTGGTGCGCGAACTGGCGCCCGGGATGAAGGCCAATCTGTGGGGCTACAACGGCCAGTCGCCGGGGCCGACGATCGAAGTGGTCGAAGGCGACCGGGTGCGCATCTTTGTCACCAACCGCTTGCCCGAACACACCAGCATCCACTGGCACGGCCAGCGCTTGCCCAACGGCATGGATGGCGTGACCGGACTGACCCAGCCCGGCATCCAACCCGGCAAGACCTTCGTCTATGAATTCGTGGCGCAGCGCCCCGGCACCTTCATGTATCACCCACACGCCGACGAGATGGTGCAAATGGCGATGGGGATGATGGGCTTCTGGGTCACCCACCCGAAGAATCCGGACTTCATGAAGGTCGACCGCGATTTCGTGTTCTTGCTCAACAGCTACGACGTTGCGCCGGGCAGTTA
>CANFGA010000491.1 GCA_947446335.1 Oxalobacteraceae bacterium
TACTCATATCAAACCCATCGTTGTTGCGCTGGGTATCGCGTTTTCTGCCAGCGCTTCCATCGCCTGGTCCTTTGATCAAATCCCCTCTGAGGATCTGCCCAGTGTCATCGTGCGTGGCCATGCGCAGTCTGGCTATCAGGCGACGACAGCAGAGAGCACGAGCCGCACGTCGATCCAGCTGAAGGATTTGCCCGCCTCGATCCAGGTGGTGCCCGGCGAAGTCTTGCGCGACCGTGGCGTGACCCGCACCGATCAGTTGCTGGAGAATGTGAGTGGCGTGCTGGCCGAGTCCAATTACGGTGGCAACGGCGCCACTTTCTTCAATATCCGCGGATTCAGCGAAAACAACGGGCTGCGCGACGGCTTCCGCAATTTTGGCTATATCGCGTTTCGCGATGTGCAAAACATTGAACGCATCGAGGTCTTCAAAGGCCCGGCTGGCGCCTTGTACGGCGGGGTCGGCGCAGTCGGCGGCTACGTCAATACTGTGTCGAAACGGCCGGGGCCGGAGAATTTTGGCGACATCGGTGTCGCAGTGGGCAGCGATGGCCTGCGCCGCACCACCCTTGATGTCAACCGGACCCTCGATAATGATGTCAGCGTCCGCCTCAACGGTGCGTATGAAAAGAACGCGACCTTCCGTGATAACGCCGCTGTCGATTCCTGGTCGATCGCACCATCGATCAGTTGGAATGACAGGCGAGGAACATCGCTGACGCTGCTCACTGAATTCAACCGTTTGAAGCGCGACGGTTTCGATTTTGGCGTACCCAATCTGCCCAACTACCAAGAGCTTTCGCGCACCCGTTATTTCGGTCTGCGCGATGGTGTCTATCCCGGCGTCGCAGGTGATTTCGGCAAAAATACCACCGAGGCTGCGACGCTGCTGTTCGAGCATGCTTTGAGCGATGACTGGAAAGTGCGCATGGCGGCGCACTACAGCTACGCGCATCAGCTATCGCAACAGAGTTTCCCCGACAGTGGCTCGTATGCAGGGGGTAATCTTCTGGACGTTGCGGTGTATAGCGGTGCCAATGAGGCATCGAGGCAATACTCGGTGCAAACTGAGGTGCTGGGCAATTTTTCCACTGGCGGCTTCAAGCATGCGCTGCTGGCCGGCATCGACTATGGCTACCTTGAGAACGGTGGCGCCGGCTCAAAGGTGTCGACGCTGCAACTCGACCTGTTCAATCCCGGCACCATCTCACCGCTGGTGGCAAGCGCACCGTCCGGCCCTTACCATCAGGGGCAAGGCAAGGATCTGGGTATCTACGTACAGGATCTGATCGATGTGGCGCCACAGGTCAAACTTCACGTGGGCTTGCGCGCCGACCGTTTCGAGAACCGGGAGTTGTTCGGCGGCGCAGAAACTGCCAGCGACGGCCAGACGGCGTTCTCCCCGCGCATCGGCCTGGTCTGGCAACCCGCCGACAGCACCTCGCTCTTCACCAGCTGGAGTCGCAGCCACTCGCCGAACGTCGCGCACAGCGTCAGCAACAGCACGTATGACGCCGAAATCGGCGAGCAGATCGAAGTCGGTGTCAAACACGAACTCATCAAAAACCGTCTGAACTCGACGCTGGCGGTATTCAATCTCAAGCGCGCCAACATCCTGACCAGCGATCCACTCGATCCGACACGCCAAGTGCTCACTGGAAAACAGGCGAGCCGGGGAATCGAATTCGATCTTGCCGGCTCGATCACGCCGGGCTGGAAAATCATCGCCACGTACACCTACACCGACGCCGTCGTGAAAAGCGATACTAACCTCCCGGTCGGCGACACGCTGTCCAACGTTCCTCGTCAACATGTGACCGGCTGGAGCACGTATGAATTTCAGACTGCTGCATTGAAAGGTTGGGGCATCGGCGCCGGCGTGTATTACGTCGGCGAACGCGAAGCCAATCTGCCCAACACCTACAAACTTCCCGCTTATGTACGCACAGATGCGGCGATTTTTTATCAAAGCGGTGCCTGGCGCACACAATTGAATCTCACCAATCTGTTCGACCGCAAGTATTACACCGGCGGCTCGGCAAGTGTTTTCAACTACACGCTGGATCCGAGTCGTCCATTCTCGGCGCAATTGGCGACAAATTATCATTTCTGATGAAGAGTCTATTTTCATTCGCTCTCGCCATTGCAGTAATGCAGTGGTGAGGCTTGGCCACCTGAGACTGTCCGGCTTTTTTTTCTCTGGAAGCCGGCCACGGACCAGATCGACCTGGCGCCGTTGGCCCATGCCGAAATGTCGAAGCCGGCTCAAGATCCCTGCAGCGACCTGAAAGCCGTGCTGCTCATCGGCACCTACCGATTTTTGATGAATGGAGTATTGATGAATCGAGTACTGATGAAACTGACTTTGAACATCCTGTTTAAGAGAGGTAGCGTTGCCTTGCTGTTCGCTGCGATGCTCGCTGGCGCGAGTGCGCATGCGGGCGAGGCGGCGCCGCAACAACAGATACGCGCTGATCTCAGCCAGTTACGACCGGCCTGGCCAGAAAGTGGACAGCGCGCCCATCGTCATCGTCAACGACCATGCGATCGCCGACTGGGTTCAGGGTGAAAAAGGCGGGCGCGCTGCTGCGCCGGGTCCAGGGAAAGTGGGAAATCATGGTGTGCGGCGGCGATGGACTCATGGATCTCAGCACGCTGATCGATGCCGGCATTGCGAAGCAAACCGCCAGCGGGCTTGTCGCGCAACTGAACAAGGCCGAGCAATCGATCAGCGCCGAGCGGGGCAGGCGCTTCGGCTTGTTCGGCACGCCCGACGATCCGCGTATGCCGGGCTATCACGGTCATCACATTAAGAAGCGCCATTCCCATGAAATTGAAACATCACAAACTCGCGCTGGCTAACCCCACCTTAAACCCGTCTATGCCAACAGCGCCTATGTCGCCTGCTGTTGCTGCCGTTGACCGTTTCCGCGCTCTGGTACGGCCATCGCATTGGGCAGCTTGCAAGGCTGATCCGGATTGGCGCAACCGAGTTCGGTCGCGGTCGGTGCGCGACTGCTTTCGTTGTAACCGCCATAGACGTTCAGCGTCTGCGTCGGGTTTTAGCTAGGGCCGACGGCGCGATTGAAGCGTTCGAAGCGATGGTCGCCGCTGAGCGTGGTGGGATCATTGTCGGCATGGAGTTGGTCGCGATTCTTGATCGATGTGGTGTTGTAGCGGCCCGACAGCGTCAGGTACAGATTCGGTTGCAGCGACACGGTGTCGCTGGCGAACACGCTCCAGGTCCTGATGCTGCCCGACAGGTCATCCTGCGTATCGTACTAGCCGCGATAA
>CANFGA010000492.1 GCA_947446335.1 Oxalobacteraceae bacterium
ACCTGGAAGAGATCATGCTGCAAACGGAAATGCAGGCTTGCCAGCGCCGCTTTGGCGTGATCACCTGCGCTGACATCATGTCCAGGGATGTGCTCACTGCCGAATTTGCGACCGAATTGCCGCTTGCGTGGCGCCAGTTGATGGCGCACAGCATCGTTGCCTTGCCAGTCTTGAACCGGGCCAGACGCGTCATCGGCATCGTCACCCAGAGCGATTTTCTGCGTCACAGCGGCGCTGCGGACTATGCCAGCATCGGCAGCAGCCTGCAGCGCTTTTTGCGCCGCAGCGGCGTGACCCATTCCGAGAAAGCCGAGGTGGTGGGCCAGATCATGACGCCGCATCCGCGCACGGCGCAGGGCACGACACCGATCATCGATCTGGTGCCTTTGATGGCCGATTCGGGCTTTCACCATATTCCGATCGTCGATGGCGAGGCCCGCTTTGTCGGCATCGTGACGCAGTCGGATCTGGTGGCGGCGCTGTACCGCAGCCGTTATGCCGAAATCAACGAGCCTGAAGCGATGAGAGCTTGAGATGGTCGGGCTTGAAATGAGGCGGCTTTCAACGCAGAAGGCCTGCAACGCCGGAGCGTTGCAGGCCCACATGCCAAACATCTTGCCAGATGTTTTGAAGCCAGGATTTGGAGCGAGTGCTTAGAACGAATGCTTGACACCCACGTTCAACAGCGTGGTGTTGTTGTTGGCCGAGGTACCGCCGGCAACCATCGTTGTCATCAACGTGGCGCCGGCGTTCGCATCGGCGTAGACCAGTTGGCCGTACAGCGTGGTGCGCTTGGACAGCGAATACTCGTCGCTCAAGATGAACGTCGTGGTCTTGTCGGCGTTGTGATTCTTGTCCTTGCCATGGTAGACGGCGACACTGGCGGTATTGTTGGCAGCCGTCTTCCAGTCCAGGCCCAGACCGACGACGTCGACCTTGCTGGTTTCAATCATCGAGACCGCTTCCTTGTTCTCGCCGCGCAGGTAGTTCAGCTTGCCGGTGAAGGCGCCCATCGTATAGCCGGCGCCGACCGTGTAGATTGCGCTCAGGCGATCCGATGTGTTTTGCTTGTCGGTGCGTTGATAGGCCGCAGACAGGACCAGAGGGCTGGTGTAAGTGACGCCCAGCGAATAAACCTTGCCGTGCGCACCGCTGGCGGCAGCGCCTTCGCCCAGGCTGTACGAACCGGCGATGCCAACCGGACCGAACGTGTTGCTGTACGAAATCGCATTTTGCACGAAGACGCCGACATCGTTGTTCGTGTTGGTGCCGACGGCGGCGCCAGGAAAGCCGAGCGCACCGGTGATCGGACTCTTGGTCGCGACGCCCGAGTTGTAAGCCCACGAATACAGGCCGGAGAAGTTTTCACGCAAGCCGCGCGGATCGGTCGCGGCGAATGCCAGGATCGCCGGGCTGTACTGGTTGCCCAGCAACACCGTGCCGAAGTTGGCCGACGACAGGCCGACATTCGATTGACGACGGAACAAACGGCTATCGGATATGCCGGTATCGGTGTAAAAATGGCCTTCCAGGTTGAACACGGCCTTCAAGCCATTGCCCAGATCTTCTGCGCCGCGAAAGCCCCAGATGCTCGGCGAAATGCCGCCGTTGGCAACCGTGGTCGACGAAGCATTGGCCGCTGCGTGACTTTGCGTCAGCACGCCCACGTCGACATTGCCATAAATTGTCACCGAACTTTGTGCCGCAGCCATGCCTGAAACCAGCGCCAGTGCCGCAACAGCTATCAATCTTTTTTTCATCAGGGTACTCCTCCGTGTAATTTGTCGTGTCACCAATTTTCTGGTGTAATCCACTTAGCAATACCTGTGCCCGGGACAGAAGTGATATTGCAGCAGAGCGTGACGCCTGCTTTTTAAAGGGAGAATCAGTTTTTTCGACGCCGATGGTCGCAGAAGTGGCATGGGCCGATTATCGTGCTGTTGCGAACAGGTGAATCATATTTGCGCAGTGCTGCTCATTATTCGAACACCGCTGTCGATCGCTGCGATCAGATTGCGATATATTGCATGCTCCACCGCTATTGAAGACCGGGTCCATCGAATGAAGCCAGCAACACCAACCACCCTCGCCAAGAGCGATTTCGAAACACTGTCCGAATTTCGCCATCAAATGCGCCGTTTTCAGCGTTTTTCCGAGCATGCCGCCCAAGCCGAAGGCATCACGCCGTTGCAATACCTGCTGCTGCTGCACATCAAGGGCTTTCCCGGACGTTCCTGGGCCAGTGTCGGCGAACTGGCCGAGCGACTCCAGGCCCAGCCGCACGGGGTGGTGGCGCTGGTGTCGCGCTGTGAGGCGGCTGGCCTGGTGGTGCGGCGCGCGAGCAGCGTCGATCGGCGCCAGGTCGAAGTGCACCTGCTGGAACATGGCGAACTGGTGCTCAACCATCTGGCAGCGCTGCATCGGGCCCAGCTGAAATCGCTTAATGGCATATTTTCGGTGCCTTTGATCGATTATTAGACCATCAAGGCAAGCATCTGCATCAACGCACGGCCTGCTGTCAACGGTTAGCATGAGTTGAAAATAATTCACTCTCAATCACGTTGCATCTGGCGGCCAGCATGTCGAGCCGCGCTGCATGTTCACGGCGAGGATCATGTCGATGGTGCACCTAAAACCATGGTTGGCCAGGTTGTTGCGCCGGTCAAGCCCGTTCGCATCGCGCCTTGATCACGCCGCCGATGACGATCTGCCGCTGCGCTCGGAATTGCTCAGCGTCATGCAAATGGCGGCGCACGGCAAGGCGCTCGCGGCAACCCATCAGTTGAGCCAGCAGGGCGGCCCCGACCGGCTGCTGGTGCGTCTGACGCAAAATGCAGAACGCATCGCCACCACCTGCAGCGAGCTGACCGGCGCGGTCACGGCGGCGCGCCAGATCACGCCGGCGGCCGATTGGCTGCTGGATAATTACTACCTGATAGAACAACAAATTCGCATCGCCAGGCGGCATTTGCCACCCAATTACAGCAAGCAACTGCCGCGCCTGGGCCCGGGCCATGGCAACGGCCAGTGTGCAGGGCGGCCGCGGGTGTATCAAATTGCGCTGGAAATCATTTCACACGGCGATGGCCGGCTCGATCCGGAAAGCCTCAATTGCTTCGTTCACGGCTACCAGGAAGTGGCGACGCTGACGCTGGGCGAGCTGTGGGCGATTCCGATCATGTTGCGCCTGGCCTTGATTGAAAACCTGCGCCGCGCCGCAGTGCTGGTGGCGGACAATCATCGGCAGCGCGATCTGGCCTATGCCTGGTCGGCCCAGATGACCGAG
>CANFGA010000493.1 GCA_947446335.1 Oxalobacteraceae bacterium
TCTGCGCTGATCGGCACGTACGGCACGCTGACGCTGAACACCGACGGCACTTACAGCTATGCAGTCAACGAGAGCAACGCCACGGTACAGGCCTTGAATGCCGGCAGCCCGGCATTGACCGACACGTTCAACTACACGATGTCGGATGGCAGCTTGAGCGATACGGCGGTGCTGACGATCAGCGTCACCGGCGCTAATGACGCGCCAGTGGCGGTCAATGATGCGGAGTCGGCGACGGAAGCGGGTGGCACGCTCAATGGCACTGCGGGCACGCCTGCAGCCGGCAACGTACTGAGCAACGATGCCGATGTGGATGCGGGCGCGACCAAGGTGGTGACCGCATTCAAGGCCGGCGCTGTCGAAGGCAGCGGCACCGCAGGAACGCTGGGTTCATCGCTGGTCGGCACCTATGGTTCGCTGACGCTGAACGCGGACGGCAGTTACATCTATGCTATCGATCAAAGCAATCCAACAGTGCAGGCATTGAAGCTTGCCAGCACGGCGTTGACCGATACGTTCAATTACACGCTGTCGGATGGTACGTTGAGCGATACGGCTGTTTTGACAGTCAGCATCACCGGCGCTAACGATACGCCCGTGGTCGCTGCGGCCTTGACGAGTGAAAGCGATGAAGGCGATGCTTCCTTTGCGTTGAACTTGTTGTCAGGTGCGAGCGACGTCGATAGCGGCGAAACCGCGACATTGACGGTCGGTAGCGTCCGCTATGCGGTTGACGGTGGGCCATCGTCACTGACCGTTCCGGCTGGCGTGACCTTGAATGGCAGCATGCTGACGGTCGATCCGTCGAATGCGGCATTCGACAGCCTGGCGGAGGGCGCGACAAAAGTCATCACCGTCAGCTATAACGTCACCGACGCGCAAGGTGCGACGGTTGCGCAAACCGAAACCATCACCATCAACGGCACCAACGATGCGCCAGTCATCGGCGGTGTTGTCAGCGGTAGCGTGACCGAAGATGCCCCTGCGATCGATAGTGCAGTGACGGTTTCCGGCACGCTGACCTCTACCGATGTCGACAGTCTGCTGCCTGCAACCTGGAGCGTGCAAGATGGTGGGACAGTTGGTGTGTATGGCGAGATCGCGGTCGATGCCGTCACCGGCGTATGGACTTACACGCTGGACAATGGTACCGACGGTGTCGCCAGTGTGGTGCAGGCGCTGGCCGCAGGCGAGGAACATGATGAAATGTTCACGATCCTGGCCGACGATGGCAAGGGTGGCGTCACCGAACAGACCGTCACCGTCACCGTCTTCGGCACCAATGACGCGCCGACGGTTGAAGTTGCCGGCTTGTCGAGCACAGTGACCGAAGATGCTTCAGCGTACACGCTGAACCTGTTGTCGGGCGCCGACGATATCGACAATAACGCTGAACTTCAGGTCGCCAATGTCAGCTATGTCATCGATGGCGAGCCTGTGGTTGATGCGGTCCCGGCTGGATTGAGCCTGAATGGTGATTTCTTGAGCGTCAATCCGAATGCCTACAATGCGCTGGCAGTGGGCGAGTCGACCACGATCGTGGTCAGCTACGACGTAATCGATAATCTTGGTGGCGCGGTTGCGCAAACTGAAACCATCACGATCACCGGCACCAACGACGTGCCTGTCGTCGACCTGGGCGGTTCCGTCTCTGAAGGCAACGACTTCAGCACCATCTTTCGCGCACGCGGCGCCGATGTGGCCGTGGTTGCCGCCGGCATCACGATCACCGATGCCGACAACGGCGCGATGGTCAACTCGGCCATCGTCACGTTGGCGAGCGGCGCCAGGGACAATCAATTTGGCACGATCCACGAAACGCTGAAATTGACTGAAGGGGCCACAATCACATTCGTCGACAGCGCCGCGGTCATCGCCATCACTGGCAATGGCAGCGGCGAGAGTGGCTTGACTGGCGCCACGCTGCTGACATTGACCGGCACCGCCAGCGCTGCCCAGTATCAGCAAGCACTGCAGAGCATCGTCTACAGCAACAACAACTTGAATGCGCTGACGGGCGACCGGACCATCACGGTTCAAGTGTTCGATGACCAGAACCAGGTGTCCAATGCGGCCTCGTTCGCGACTCAAAATGAGCACGACAATATTGCGGTAGGCCAGCGCATTTTCATCGGCGATGTCGATACCGGCCAAACGGTGGCCGAGGTGCTCGATGCTAGCCATTACATCGCCAGTGGCCCGTTGCTCGGCTTGCAAACCGGCAGTGCCCTGACCTTCGTCGATCAGTCTGGCAAGTTAACGATCGATTCCGATGTTCAGGCTGGCCCTGTCGTTGCCACGACCACGGTCCACGTCGAATGGACCCCGGTGGTGGACTTGAACGGCGGTAACTTTGCCGACGGGCGCGACAATGCGGTCACTTTCATCGAAAATGCTGCGCCGATGGCGATTGCCGCAGCCGATGCCAGCATCATCGACCAGGCTGGGTTGGTGCAATCGGTCACGGTGACGCTGAACAATGCGTTCGATGGCGAAAATGAAGGCCTGGTGCTGTCCACTGCGGCCACAACTTATCTGCAAAATAACAACATCAACTTCAGCCTCAATGGAGTGTCGATCACATTTACGGCAATCAATGAAGGCGGCTTGGATGCGGCCCTGTTCCAGGTCGGACTGCGCGGCGTGCAATACGTCAACGGTTCCAACAGCATGAACACCGCCGATCGCGTGGTAACGGTGAGCACGCTCGACGCCGATGGCAACACCGGCGTCAGCGCCGATACCGTGATCACGCTGGTGGCTGTCAACGATGCGCCGGTCGGTGTGGCCAACATGGTTGATGCCATCGAAGATGCTCCTTACACCTTCCAAGTGAGCGATTTCGGCTTCAGCGATCAGGTCGATATTGGCGACAAGATTGTGAATCCCGCCGCCAGAAACATCAACCCGGGCAACGATCTGCTGTCCGTGACAATCTCGACGCTGCCAGAGAGCGGCACGCTGCTGCTCGATGGTGTCGAAGTGACCGTTGGCCAGATCGTGTCTGTGGTGCAGATTGCAGATGGCTTGCTGAGCTATGCCCCTGCTCTGAACCACAACACGCCGTTCAACTCTGACGTTCCAGACCTGACATCGACCTTCACCTTCCAGGTTCAGGACGATGGCGGCACGCTCAATGGCGGCGTCGATCTGTCGGTAGCCCCCGTCACGATGACGCTGAACATCGCAGCAGTCAACGATGCGCCGGTGCTCACTGCGGCAGCACCGCAGTTGACGGGCATCACCGAGGACGCCGGAGCCAACTTTGACACCAGTAACA
>CANFGA010000494.1 GCA_947446335.1 Oxalobacteraceae bacterium
TCAGCGTCAATGGCCAGAAACGCTTTGCGGTGCGGGTGCGCGTGAAATCGGACTTGATGAATGCGCGCAATCTGACGCTGGCCGAATTGTCGACCGCGCTCGCTGCGGCGAACGCCAATTCGCCGTTAGGGGTGCTCGACGGGCCGGACCAGGTGCTCACCATCCAGGGCAATCCGCAATTGATGAATGCTGCCCAGTTTTCCGATCTGATCGTCGCCAACCGCAACGGCAAGCCGGTGCGGCTCAAGGAAGTGGCCACGATCGAAGACAGCTACGAATCGGTGAAGACCGCCGGCAGCTACAACGGCGAGCGCTCGATCGTGCTGCTGGTGCGGCGCCAGCCCAATGCCAATACGGTGCAAGTGGTCGATGGCGTACGCAAGCTGCTGCCGGTGTTCCTGGCTCAGGTGCCAAGCTCGATCAAGATCAACTTGGTCAACGACCGCTCGGTCTCGATCCGCGAAGCGATCCACGACGTCAACCTGACGCTGGCGCTGACGGTGGTGCTGGTGGTGATGGTGATCTTCCTGTTCCTGCGCAGGGCCACGGCGACCTTCATTCCTGCCGTCACGCTGCCGATCTCGCTCTTGGGCACGTTGGCGCTGCTGTACATGTTCGGCTACAGCCTCGACAACATATCCTTGCTCGGCATTACGCTGGCGGTCGGCCTGGTGGTCGACGATGCGATCGTGGTGTTGGAAAACATTGTGCGCCACATCGAGATGGGCAAGAAACCGATCAAGGCGGCGTTGATCGGGGCCCAGGAGATGGCGTTCACGATCGTCTCGATTTCGATCTCGCTGGTGGCGGTGTTCATTCCTATTTTCTTCATGCCGGGCGTGATCGGCTTGCTGTTCCACGAATTCGCGGTCGTGGTTTCGCTGGCGGTGCTGGTCTCGGCGCTGGTCTCGCTGACGCTGGTGCCGATGCTGGCCAGCCGTTTGCTGCCGGCCGGTGGCCACGACGAGAAGGAGGCGGGCGGCTTCATCGGACGCTGGTTCGAGGCTGGATTTTCGCGCCTGAAAAATGGCTATGTGGCCGGACTCGACCTGGCGCTGGCGCATCGCACCGTGGTCCTGTTGATCGCCGTGGCGACTTTTGCGCTGACGGTGCTGCTGTTTGCGACCAGCCCCAAGGGCTTTTTTCCGGAAGAAGACATCGGTCAGATCCGGGTCACGACCGAAGCGTCGGAAGACATTTCTACCTCGGCCATGATCGCCTTGCACGGGCGGGCGGCGGACCTGATGAAGGCCGATCCCAACATCCAGGATGTCACCTCGTTTTTCAACGGCGGCAACAGCGGACGCATGTTCCTGGTGCTCAAGCCGCGCGGCGAGCGCGCCAAGATGCCGGCAGTGCTGGCCAGCTTGCGGCGCGCCGCCGCGACCGTGCCGGGCTTGACCGTCTATCTCAATCCGGTACAGAATTTGCAATTGGGTGGGCGTCCGAGCAAGAGCCGCTACCAGTACACGCTGCAAAGCGTGACGCCCGGTGCGCTGGGCGGATGGGCTGACCAGTTGATGGAGAAAATGCGCGTCGATCCAGCCTTTCGCGACGTGACCAGCGATTCCCAGAACAAGGGTTTGCAAGCCTCGCTGAAGATCGACCGAGACAAGGTCAACACGCTCGGGATTCAGATCGCCGATGTGCGCAATGCACTGTACCTTGCTTTCGGCGAGCGCCAGGTGTCGACCATTTATTCTTCCGTGGCCAGCTATTTCGTGATCCTGGAAGCGGCCGAACTGGATCGTCAATTCGGCGATGCGCTGACCAAGGTCTCGGTGCGCAGCAGCAGCGGCCAACTGGTGCAGCTGTCCAGCTTTGCCAGCGTCGAGCGTTCGCTGGGTCCGACGTCGGTCAACCATCAGGGCCAGTTGGAGGCGATCACGATTTCCTTCAACCTGGCCGCCGATGCGCCGCTGGGCGTAGCCACTGGCCGGATCAGCGAGATGGAGCGCGAGATCAAGATGCCCGAATCGATCATCACCAATTACGGTGGCGACGCCGCGGTGTTCCAGAATTCGCAATCGTCGCAGATCATCCTGATCATCGCCGCGCTGGGTGTGATCTATGTGCTGCTGGGCGTGCTGTATGAAAGCTACATCCATCCGTTGACGATCCTGGCCGGCTTGCCTTCGGCTGCGCTGGGCGCGTTGATCACCTTGCGCCTGTTCGGCATGGACCTGACGATGATCGCCATCATCGGCATCTTGCTGTTGATCGGCATCGTCAAGAAGAATGCGATCATGATGATCGACTTTGCGCTGCACGCCCAGCGCGATGAAGGGATGAGCCCGCAGCACGCGATCCGGGAAGCGTGCATCCTGCGTTTTCGTCCGATCATGATGACGACGATGGCGGCGCTGATGGGAGCCTTGCCGCTGGCGCTGGGCATCGGCGCGGGTGCCGAATTGCGCCAGCCGCTGGGCCTGGCCGTGGTCGGCGGGCTGATTTTTTCGCAAGTGATCACGCTCTTCATCACGCCGGTGATCTATCTGTTCCTCGACAAATACAGCGGTTCAGGGCCGATGACCGATGCTGCGCTGGAAAAGCATGAAGCGGCGCAATAATACGGACACGAACGCATGGATGTGCATGCTTGCTGTATGCTCCGTGCGCTCCTTCGAAAAGGAGCGCGCTCCTGCGTTACATGCTGTTGGCTTCGCCTCACGGAAAGTTTGATTTGCACGACAAGACCCATACATTTGCAGACCATGCCACCTACTGCGAAACCTGCGGCCAGGCGATCCTGCCGCCGGCTGACTATGGGGCCAAGAAAAGCACATCGAAGCGGATCGGACTGGCCGTATCGATCCTGCTGCACTTGCTCGGGGTGGCCTATTATCTGCTGCGCGACGAACCGGTGCGCTTGATGCCACCGGCGACGCCGGACGGCGCGATGGTGTATATCTCGCCGCTGCCGGCTGCGCCGGTAGCCAAGCCGCAGCCACCCAAGCCCGCAGTCCAACCCGCAGTGAAACCGCAGGTCAAGCCGCAGCCCAAGGTTCAGGCCAGGGCGCAGCCACCGGCGCGCCCGCCCGCTCGGACCAAGCCTGCGCCCGCGCGCCCCAAGGAAGAAGTCTATATCCCGCCGGTGGTGGCACGCGTTGCGCCGCCGGAGCAAGACATGGCGGCGCAGATCGCGGCCAGGCGCGCAGCGCGCGCTGCAGCGCAGCCGCAGGCGGTGCAAGAGGAGAGCGAGGAAGCGCGCGGTCAGCGTATCGCGCGCGCCAATATCGCCCGTACGCAGGGCGGCTCATACGGCGCCGAGCGCA
>CANFGA010000495.1 GCA_947446335.1 Oxalobacteraceae bacterium
ATCTGGAACCTGACGCTGGGCGAACATCCGACCGACGAAGGCTACAAGTCGATCGCGGTCGATGCCCGCAGCGCCGAAGTGCTGGCGCAGCCCAGCATGGAGGGCAGTTTCCTGGGCGTGATGTTCCATCTGCACACCGATCTGTATGCCGGCCTGGCGGGGATGCTGTTTCTCGGCTTGATGGGAATGCTGCTGCTGGTCGCCATCGTCTCGGGTGTGGTGCTGTATGCACCTTTCATGCGCAAACTGGACTTTGGCACCGTGCGCCGCGAGCGCGGCAAGCGCCTGAAGTGGCTGGACTTGCACAATCTGCTGGGCAGCGTCACGCTGGTGTGGGCGCTGGTGGTGGGCGCCACCGGCGTGCTCAATACCTGGGCCGATTTGTTGCTCGACTATTGGCAGCGCACCGAAATGGCTGACATGACGGCGCAGTACAAGGGCTTGCCGCCGTCGCCGGCTGCGCTGGGTTCGATGCAGCAGGCGATGCAGCATGCGCAAGCGGCCATGCCGGGGATGAAAGTGGCCTTCGTCGCCTTCCCGGGCACGCCGTTCGCCAGTTCGCATCACTACGGCATCTTCATGCGCGGCAATACCGCGCTGACAGCGCGGCTGTATCAGCCGGTGCTGGTCGATGCGCAAACGAGCCAAGTGACCGACAAGCGCGCTCTGCCGTGGTATCTGAAGGCGCTGCTCGTTTCGCAGCCGCTGCACTTCGGCGACTATGGAGGAATGTGGATGAAATTGCTGTGGGCGCTGCTGGACGTGGCCACCATCATCGTGCTCGGCAGCGGCCTGTACTTGTGGTTCAAGCGCGGTGCGCCTGCTGTGATTGCGCCTGACGCCGGGAAGGTCGCATGAGCGCGGCGCTGCGGATCTGGCGCGCGCCGATCGTGTTCGCGCTGCTGACAACGGTCGGCCTGGTCTCCGCGCTGCTCGGCGATGGCGTCTGGGATACCTTGTCGACGTTCACGCTGGGCGCGCCGGTGGCGGCGTGTGGATGGTATGGCTTGCGCCGCAAGAGCGGGCATAGCACGCTGCGCTGATAGCCAGATGCAATCCGGTCAATTTTCCTGGTTCAGCCACCCGGCCAGAAATTCGACGCAGACGCGCACCTTGGCCGAATTCGACAGCCGCGATGAATACACGGCCCAGACATCGGCCGGCTGCTCGTATTGCGGCAGCACCCTGACCAAGGTGCCGTTCTTCAGGCTCGGCCCGACATCCCAGATCGAACGCAAGATGATGCCGTGGCCATCGATGGCCCAGCCATGCGCCACTTCGCCGCTGTTGCAAGACAAGGCGCCCTGGACCCGCACCGTCTCGATCCCGCGTGGGCCCGTCAGTTTCCAGCCGGCGCCATCCTGGTCGCGCTCGCGCATCGCGATGCACTGGTGCCGGGTCAAGTCGCCTAGTGCCTGCGGCGTTCCATGCTGCGCCAGATAGCTTGGCGCGGCGCACAAGAGTCTGGCATTGGACGCGATCCGCTTCGCGATCAGATCGGGTTCATGCACATCGCCGACCCGGATGTCGAGATCGAACCCTTCGGCGATCAGATCGACCCGGCGATCGACCAGTTCGAACTGTATCTCCAGCAAGGGATGGCGCCGCGCCAGCAGCGAGAGCGCCAGGGCGACCCGGTTGCGCCCGAAACCCGAACTGGTACAGATGCGCAGCCGCCCGCGCGGCGACAGCCTGGCCACCGATACCGCTTCGCGCATTTGATCGACATCTTCCAGTATCCGCTGCGCCCATTGATGGACGATGTCGCCATCCTCGGTGATGCCCACGTTGCGCGTGGTGCGGTGCAGCAAGCGCACCTCGAGAGCTACTTCCAGCAGCGCGATGCGCTTGCTGACCTGCGCCCTGGAGACGCCCAGTTCGAGCGCCGCCGCGACAAAACTGCGCTTGCGCACCACGGTGCAAAACAGGCGCAAATCTTCGAGCAGAGGGTTATTGTTCACGATTCGTGGCCTTTCGCTTTACATTTTACTGCATTATATTTTGAATCGTAGGCAGTATGATAGGGAAAATGCCGGGCAAAAGAAGTCCCCCGGTCCATCCCATCCTTGAAGAGACCATGATGAAAAAACACAAAATCGCAGTGATCGCCGGCGATGGCATCGGCAATGAAGTCATGCCCGAGGGCTTGCGCGCAGTCGAAGCCGCGGCGCGCAAATTCAACCTGAATCTGGAATTCACCACGATGGAATGGGCCAACTGCGACTATTACCTCAAGCATGGCCAGATGATGCCGCCCGACTGGTTCGAGCAGCTCAAGGATTTCGATGCGATCTATTTTGGCGCCGCCGGTTGGCCCGACAAGGTGCCCGACCATATTTCATTGTGGGGTTCGTTGATCAAGTTCCGCCGCGATTTCGATGAATACGTCAACTTGCGCCCGGTGCGGCTGATGCCGGGCGTGCCTTGCCCGTTGGCCAACAAGAAGCCGGGCGACATCGATTTTTACGTCGTGCGCGAAAATACCGAAGGCGAATACTCATCGGTCGGCGGGCGCATGTACGCGGGCACCGAGCGCGAAGTGGTACTGCAGGAAGCGGTCTTTTCGCGCCACGGCACCGATCGGATTCTGAAATATGCTTTTGATCTGGCCCAGAGCCGGCCCAAGAAGCACCTGACGTCGGCCACCAAATCGAACGGGATTGCAATCAGCATGCCGTTCTGGGATGAGCGGGTCGAAGCGATGGCGCCTTCCTATTCCGATGTGCGCTGGGACAAATATCACATCGACATTCTGTGCGCGCGCTTCGTGCTCAGCCCGGAGCGCTTCGATGTCGTTGTCGCCTCGAACTTGTTCGGCGACATCCTGTCGGACCTGGGACCGGCTTGCACCGGCACCATCGCGATCGCGCCGTCGGCCAATTTGAATCCGGAGCGCACCTTTCCATCGCTGTTCGAGCCAGTCCACGGTTCGGCGCCCGACATCTACGGCAAGAACATCGCCAATCCGATCGGGATGATCTGGTCGGGCGCGATGATGCTCGACTTTCTGGGCAACGGCGACGTCCGCTACACGCAAGCGCACGACGCCATCGTGCGTGCGATCGAAACCGTGCTGGTCGAAGGCCCGAGCACGCCGGATCTGGGCGGCAAAAGCAGCACTACCGAAGTGGGCAAGGCGATCACTGCCGCGATCTGAGGCGAACTTCAGCGGCCTGAACCCGGGTGCCATCCTGCTGCAGCGTGTTCATGGTGAATTCGTTACGGCTTGCAAAGGGCGCCGGCTTGCTCTATGATCAATTTTTGCAACCAAG
>CANFGA010000496.1 GCA_947446335.1 Oxalobacteraceae bacterium
CTGCCCTGCGGACAAGTGCGCTGGCGCTTCATCGCGCTGCAATGCTTGCACCTTGGCGGCGCAGTCCGCTTCCAGTATTGCCAGAGCATCCCAATCTTCTGCCTGCGCCACCGTCAGCATCTTGCCGGTGACGCCAGCCAGACCTTCATACAGCAAGAGGATGCGATCCGATGGTGTCACTTCGGCCATCGCAGGCATTTCAGGCATAGACGAAGCCGGACGCGCGCGGCGCCAGCGATCCATAGGCGCTCGTTTTGGGCGCTGCAGCAACCTGCGCTGCCGGTGCCGCCGCCGCCATCGCTTTTGCTGCCGGGTCGATCGCTACCCACGCCGAGCGTAAATCCGTCAACAACACATGCACTTCAACCAGCAGTTCGGGCTGGTTCTTGATGTTTGCCATCAGCAATTGCCGGCACATGTAGGCATACAGCGCATCGAGGTTTTCGGCGATCGCACCGCCGGCTTTCTTGTCCAGGCTGGAGCGCAAGCCGCTCTCGATCATCATGATCGCGCGCGAAATGTCCTTGCCCTTCTTTTCGATGTCGTTCGCTTTCATGTGTATCTGCGCCATCGTCAGCGCCAGCAGCGCGGCGTCGAACAGCATCAGCGTCAATTTGTGCGGGCTGGCGGCGAGCACGCCGGTGTCGATGTCGATCTTGGCGTAGGCGTTGGCGCCGGGTTTGGTTGATCCGAACATGCTGGCTTTTCCTTAGGCGTTGGCGGTCATTGATGCGAATTGTTGTGTCAGAAAATTGCTGGTGGTCGTCATCTTGGCCATCAGGACGTCCAGTGCGGTAAATTGCGAACGATAGCGCGCTTCGATTGCGGTCAGGTTCGCGCTCACTCTCTCGCCATCTTTCCCCATCGCCGTCACCGAGGCAGCCAGGCCCGTCGTCTTCGAGGCAATCGCCCCGGTGGTCGACAGCAGCGCGGTGATCATGCGATCCAATTGATAGGCATAACCCTGGGAATAATTGACGGTGCCGCGTGTCTCGTCAGCCGTGAGGCTGCCTGAAATTTGCAGCCTCAAGCCTTCCGCTGCATTGTCGGTTGCGCCGGTCAGGTATTGCCCCGAACCGCTGGCGGCGCCGCCATGGATGGTGCCGGCGACATCGGTTCCGGCAGACGATGTCGGTGCCGTGCCAAAGAAGTCACTGCCGCCGCTGGCGATGCTCACCTGCGACGATGCGCCATATCGGGCCGACTGTATCGACAATGTGCCATCGCTGGCGGCGCTCACCGTCACGCTCGATCCGATGGCCGAAAATTCTGCGGCGCCGTTGATCCTGGACTGGATTTCACTGGCCAGCGTGGCGGGCGTGTAGTTGCCGTCGGTCAGCGTGATGCTGGCTGTCACGCCATTGAGCAGCACTTCCATCGTGTTGTTGTTTGCGTCGACCGTGGTTTTGGTCGGGCTAGTAGTGCCTGCGTAAGCGCCTCGCGCGGCGATCTGCGACACGGTGACGGCGTACGCTCCCGGTATCGTCTTGTCGGTGCTGCCGGAAAAGCTGACCCGACCATCGGAGGCGCTGCCCACGGCCGCAAACAGGCCGGTGACCGCTGCCGGGTTCGCCACCAGTGCCGCTTGCAGCTTGGTATCGTCGAGCGCCAGCGTGCCATCGGTCTGGAACGCGACGCCGATCTGGGACAGCGATGAACTGACATTGGCGCTGCCGGCGATCGGCGCCATCATGATGGCGCGCAATTGCGTTTGCAGGCTGCGCACGGTCGCGTCGCCGCTCAAGGTGGCCGATACCTTGGTGGTCGGGTTATAGGCCGAGACATCTTTCAGCGTCTTGGTAATTTGATTGTAGGCGCTGACGAATTGGGTAATCGACGCCGTGATGGCGGCATTGTCGCCCGTCAGCGACAGCGCGACCGGCACGGTTGTCGTCGGTTTGAGCAGCGTCAGCGTGACCCCGTCGATCGCATCGGTGACGCTATTGCTCGCTTTCGAGATCGCGATGCCATCGATCTTGAACAGCGCATCCTGCGCGCTCTGGGTCTGCGTCAGCGCCTGCCCGGTCATGCTGGACGGATCGTGGCTGAGCAAGTTCGACAGCGCAGGGTCGCCGCCGTCGCCGGTGACGGAAATTTTCATGCTGCTGGCTTTGCCGGATCTGGTGTCGGTCAGCACCAGCCGATATGGGGTGCTGCTGCCGTCATTCACGATCGATGCGGTGACGCCGATGTTGGCGCTGTTGATCGCATCGCGGATGCCGGAAAGCGAGTTGTTGGCATCGGTGATCGTTATCGACTTCTGGCCGCTGCCATTGCTGGTGAAGCTCGCTGTGCTGCCATCTTCTGCTGCGCCATATTTGCCATCGCTGCCGAGTTCTCCGCCCTCGATCGTGCCGAAGTCGAATGTGATCGTGCCGCTGCCGATCGCGTTTTGCGCGCTGGATTGGCCCAGCGTGGCGAGCTTTTGCGCCTGCGCCAGTTGCGTCACTTCAAGGCTGTAACTGGCCGCCACGGCGCTGCTGCCGGCACTGGCGCTGATTGTTGCGCTGCTGGCATCGCTGGAGGCGCCGGTCAAGGTACTCATCTTGCTGACGTCGGTCATCTTCGCCAGCGCCGTCTGAAAAGTCGACAAGGCGCTCTTGATCGAACCGAACGACGAGATCTTGGCCTGGATCGCTGCGGTTTTCTTCGTGATGATGTCCAGCGGTGCGCGTTCCAGCGCCATCAACTGCGACACGATGCTGTTGACGTCGAGGCTGGAACCGATGCCGGGTGATGAGATGGTCATTTTTTATCCGATGCTTGATCAGGATTTCTCGAAAATCAACAATCCCTTGTATTGCGTCATGTCCTTGGCGATGGCGAGCATTTCCTTGGATGGAAATTGGCGTATCACTTCATTGGTCTGGTTGTCGAGCAGTTTCACGACCGTCTTGCCCGAGTCTTGGTCGATGCTGAAGGTGACGGCGTTGGTCACCGGCGCGAGCATCGCATTGATGGCCTTGACCGCTGCTTCGAGTTGCACCTGGTCGATTTTTGATGCCTCGGCTGCTGGCACGGTGGCTGCGGGAGCGACCTTGCTTGCTGTGGCGGGGGGCGGCGTGGGGCGCGTGGCCAGGCCGATCGGCATGGCCCTGGGCGCTGCGCCGGTGCTGTTGATTTCCATGTTCATCTTTCTTTTTTTGATGCAGACGCAATGGATGCAGCTGCGTCACCCATGGTCTGTGGCCGACGGCCTGAGCGGCAGCCGGCTTGTTGCTGGTATTGCTATTTTGATGCGGGATTAACGCAGCAGCGCCATCACGCC
>CANFGA010000497.1 GCA_947446335.1 Oxalobacteraceae bacterium
CTGCCGGGAATATCGATACCGCTGGTACGCTTGTAGCCTGGATCGCTAAGCGAGCCAGCACAACAGCTTCTGGTAGGCGTCAAGCCGGCTCAGCAAATCCAGGTGGTGCATTTCATAGACGATCGCCTGGCGCGACTTGGGGAAAACCAGGTTCAGCGCCGGCACCTGGTGCTGTCCCAATGCACTGCTGAGCGGCACCAGGCCGTCGCCCAGCAACAGATCGCTGAAGTCGCCCATGCGGCGGCCCGTGGTCGCCGCCATCGTGTAGCAATGCACGCCGCGCGGCAACGGCACCGGGTGCCGCATGTCGTGCGGATGGTCGAAGCGGTCGCGCCCGGCCCAGTCTTCGTCGACCAGATTGCCGTAGCGTAAATCCGTGATCCCTGCGCTGCGCACCCGGCCCAGGCGGGCGAGCGGCGCCACATACGGGCTTTTGCCGATCACTCCATTGAGCCATTGGCCGCCGCGCTCGAGCGGCGCGCCGTGGTGCGGCGTGCCCAGAAACACGATCTTGCGCAGAGGCTGCAGCCAGCCGTGGCCCGCCTGCTTGCCGTAATGACAGGCGCTGCGGATCAACAATCCCCCCATGCTGTGTCCGATCAAGGCCAACCGCTCGAGTGGCACCGGCCACAGTCCGACCAAGGTATCGAGCAAGGCAGCCAATTCGCGGCCATTGGTCGACACATGGCGTCCGCTGTTGTAATGCAAATACAGCACCGTATAACCCAGGTCGCGCGCCAGAGCGGCGCCATGGTCGTGGTTGCGCCGGCTCCATTGCAAGTCGCTGCGGCACAGTCCGTGCACCAGAATCAGCAGCCTGGGGCCGGCGTGCGGCAGCGCGGCAGCCAGCGCCTGCTGCGTCAAAGGCAGCGCTTGTCCATCGCTGCGCAAGCACATGTGGATCGCCAGCGGATTGCCCGACTGTTCCAGATGATCGCCCAGGATGCCATTGAGCGCGGCCAGCATCGCATCCCTTTCCGCCGACGAACCCTGCTCGCCCAGCATTGGTCGCCACAGCGCCAGCAAGCGTTCAAGGGCGCGACCCACCAGAGCGCTGACTTCGCGCACGCCCCGATAGGCCAGACCGGTGACCAGAGCCGTCACGCTGCAGGTTGACGCAGCAGCGCCGCTGGGGTCGGCGAGAAATTGCAGATGCACCGCTTCGACCAGATCGGTCAAGCCTTCGACCGCATCGAGCGCCAGACGCTGCAACCCGTGCAGGTCGGAGGCGGTCAAGAGGATTTTTTTCATCTCTGATTGGCGGCAGCGCGTTGTTGCTACCTTGGCTGGCCAGGGCTGTTGGCTGGCGTTGTTGGTCGCTCGTTGCTCGCTTGCGGGGCCCGCTCTTCATCCCTGACGATGCGCCGCAATATCTTGCCGATCGTCGATTTTGGCAATGGCTCGGTGCGAAATGTGATTTGCCTGGGCATCTTGTAGCCGGTCAAGTAATGCTTGCAATGCGCGATCAAGTCATCAAAGGTCAGCGCCGGATCGCGCCTGACGACGACGATCCTGACGACTTCGCCGCAGCGCTCGTCCATGGCCGGGATCGCCACCACTTCGAGCACGCCCGGATGCAGCGCCACAATATCCTCGACTTCGTTCGGAAATACCTTGAAGCCGGAAACGACGATCACATCCTTCTTGCGATCGAGCAGCTTCACATAACCGCGCGCATCCATGACGCCGATGTCGCCGCTGCGCAGCCAGCCGTCAAGGCTGAAAACGTTGGCGGTTTCGAAGGCCTGCTTCCAATAGCCTTGCATCACTTGCGGCCCGCGGATGCCGATCTCGCCGGCTGCGCCGAGCGGCAGCGGATCACCGTTGTCATCGAGTATCGCCACCTCGGTCGAGGGCAGCGGCAATCCGATCATCCCCGTGTATTGCGTGATGTTCAAGGGATTGGCGCAGACGATGGGCGAGGTCTCGGTCAAGCCGTACCCTTCGATGATGGGCAAGCCGAATAGCTGCTGCCAGCGCTCGGCAACGCTGCGCTGCACCGCCATGCCGCCGGCGATCACCACTTTCAGATGCGCGTGATCGATCTGTTCGATGCCGGGGGCGTTCAGCAGCGCGCCAAACAAGGTATTGACGCCGATGAGCGCGCTTGAAGGGGTATGCGTCAATTCCTTGATGAATCCAGGCAAGTCGCGTGGATTCGTGATCAGCACATTGTTGGCACCCAGCTTCAAGAATGTCAGCAGCGCCGTCAGCGCGAACACGTGATACAGCGGCAAGGGAATGACGGCGGTTTCGGCGCCGTCGTCGAGCACGCCGTGGACCCAGGCCGCCGTCTGCTGCACATTGGCGACCATGTTGCCGTGCGTGAGCATCGCCGCCTTCGGGACGCCGGTCGTGCCGCCGGTGTATTGCAGGAAGGCGATATCGGTGGCCTGCGGCGATGGATCGGTCCAGCCCATGTCGGCGCCGCGCGCCAAAGCATCGCCGAAGTCGACTGCACCCTCGATCTGCCATTCGGGCACCATGTGCTTGACATGGCGGACGATGAAGTTGGTCAGCTGCGCCCGCGGAAAATGCAGCAAGTCGCCGACCCCGGTCGTGATCACATGCCGGATCGCCGTGCCCGGCAGCGCCTCTTGCAACGTGTGGGCGAAGTTCTCCAACACGATGATGCAAGTGGCGCCGCAGTCGATCAACTGGCGCCGCAATTCGTGTGCGGTATAGAGCGGATTGCAATTGACGACAATGCAACCGGCGCGCAGCGCAGCAAACAAGGCCAGCGGATATTGCAGCAAGTTGGGCAGCATGATCGCGATCCGGTCGCCACGCTCGACTCTGGCGCCCTGCTGCAGATAGGCTGCCAGCGTGCGCGAGATGTCATCGAATTCCTGATAAGCGAGATGCGCGCCCTGGTTGGTGAATGCGGGCAACGCTGAAAAGCGGGTGCAACTCGACTCCAGCAGCGCGTTCAGCGAAGGAAATTGCGCGACATCAGCCTGTTCAGGCACGCCCGGCGGATAACTTTTCAGCCATGTCTTTTCCAGCAGTATTTTTTCCTGCAGTATTTTTTCCATTTAGCGCACCGTGATGGGTGGATCGATCCGAGCAAAGAGCAGCGGATACAAAAACTACGATGCCCCAGTTGCAGCGCCCGGCCTTGATCCAGATCATGGGAAAAACACCGTCAATTGAATTGCAATCGGGTGCCAACCTTGCGCACCAGACGAGCGGGCTTGACTCGGCACAACACTGGCGCCTTGCGCTGGCCCACAGTAGCAAAGGGAAACAACATCCAGGAGCC
>CANFGA010000498.1 GCA_947446335.1 Oxalobacteraceae bacterium
AATTCTGGCGGAAGCGGTGAGATTCGAACTCACGAACAGTGTAACCCGTCGCCAGTTTTCAAGACTGGTGCCTTCAACCGCTCGGCCACGCTTCCTGTCGTGCCGCATTATACCTAAATCGCCGTCGAATTGCGCAAAACTAGCTGCACTGCGGCAGTTCGGTCAAAAAACGGGATGCGAAGCGTGCGGCAGCCAGATTTTTTGCGCTTGAACACTTACCGGCTCTGTGACCAATTTTCCCGCAGCGCGCGTTCGAAATCGTCTGCTGGCAAGGGCCGGGAAAACAGATAGCCCTGCACTTCGTCGCAGCCGACATTTTTCAGGAACTGCAGTTGCTCGACCGTTTCGACGCCCTCGGCGATCACCTTGTGCTTCAGTTGCAAAGCCATGCTGATGATGGTGCTGACGATGGCGCAATCGTTGGCGTCATCGGGCACGCCGCTGGTGAATGAACGATCGATCTTGAGCGTGTCGATCGGGAAGCGCTTCAGGTAAGACAGGCTCGAATAACCGGTCCCGAAATCGTCGAGCGACAACGAGATGCCTTGCGCGGTGATCCGCTCCATGATGCCGATCACGCGCTCGATATTGTCCATCAGCGTGCTTTCGGTGATTTCCAGTTCCAGCCATTGCGGCGTCAAGCCGTAGCGCTCCAGCGTGCGCGCCACGCGCTCGGGCAGCGCGGAGGTAAATTCGCGCGCCGAAACATTGACCGCGAGACGCAGCGGCGGCAAGCCGGCCAGGCACCACTGCTGGGCTTGCGCGCAAGCGGCATCGAGCACCCAGGCGCCGATCTGCACCACCAGTCCGGTCGCTTCGGCCAGTGGAATGAATTCGGACGGCTGCACCAGGCCGCGCACCGGATGCGCCCAGCGCACCAGCGCCTCGGCGCCGATGATGCGTCCGCTGCCCAGCGCATACTTGGGCTGATAATACAGGCGCAGTTCGCCCTGCACCAGTGCGCGCCGCAAGTCCGTTTCGACGCGCATGCGCGCCAGCATGCCCTGGTTCATGTCCTGACTGTAAAAAGCAGCGCTGCCGGCTTCGCTGTCGCCACCTTGCTTGGCGCGAAACATCGCGATATCAGCCTGGCGCAGCAAGGTTTCGGCGTCGACGCCATCCTGCGGATAGACGCTGATGCCGATGCTGGCGCCGATGCGCAGCTCATGGCCTGCGATCAGGAATGGCGGCAGCAGCGACGCCAGCAGCTTTTGCGCCACCACGCCCGCCTCCAGATGCGCGCCGATGTCCGACAGTGCGACCGCGAATTCATCGCCACCCACGCGCGCCACCAGATCCGAATCGCGCAAAGCGCTGCGAAAACGCTGCGCTATCTGGCACAGCATGTCGTCGCCGATGCAGCGCCCCAGCGTGTCGTTGATCAACTTGAAGCGATTCAAGTCGATGAACAGCATGCAGCCGGGCAGATTGCTGCGCTGCGCCACCGTCAGCGCCTGATTGACCAGTTTGGTCAGCAAGCTCCGGTTGGGCAATCCGGTCAGCGCGTCGTAATAGGCCAGGTAGTGAATGCGCTCCTCGGCCAACTTGCGCTCGGTGATATCGGTCAGATACGCGATCAAGCCACTGGCGGGTTCGTCGCCATAGGACAACGGCGACAACGACAGACTGGCCCAGAACACTTCGCCCGATTTTTTCCGGCGCCGCACTTCCATCACGCATCCGCCCTGCTGGGCAAACGCATCGTGGAACGATGGCTCTTCATCGGCATACAGAAACAGGATGTTGCGCCCGATGGCTTCCAGTTCGCTGTAACCGAACAGACGCTCGGCGCCCTTGTTCCAGCTGGTGATGTAGCCGGTCAAATCCATCGTCAACACCGATTCGTGGATCTGGTCCAGAATTTGCGACTGGTGTTGCAGCTGCGCTTCGACCTGCGCATAAGCGTGGGTGGCGCGCTGCGCCTGCGCCCGCATCTGGAACACGCGCGCCGTCAAGGCCGCCAGACTGGCCAATTGCTGGCGCTCGAAGGCGCCGTAACAGAGTCGCCCTGCGACGACAAAGCGGCCGAAATAGCGGCCCTCGGAAACGACATCCTGGATCAATTGGGATGCGCCATCGATGACAGCCTCGGCTTCAGCTCCAGCATCGGTCTCTGCGCCCAAGAATTGACCTTGCGAGCTGGCCAGCACGATGCGCACGATGCGGCCCAGTTCCGCAGCGAGCGCTGCCCCGCGCAGGTGCAGCACGGCATCGCACAGTGCTGCGCCGCTGGCCAGAGAATCGGCATGGGTATTCATCGCAGCGTTCAATGACGGCCAATCGCGATCGCGTACTGGCAAGCTTGCAGCAAGCTGCGCCACCAGAGTTCGGCACCGAAGCCGGCGCAAGCGAGCGCCTCTTCGGTGACATCCGCATTTTCCACCAAGGCCAGCATCTGGCCCAGCGCACCGCTGCGCTGCTGCAGCGCCATCGCCACCTCGATGCGCAGGCTGAGCGCGCCGACGATCTCTTGCATCGGCATCTGCAGCAAGACATCGAGCAATGAAAAGACGCCCACCATGAAAGCGAGATCTTGCTGTCCTGCGTCACCGCCGCTGATCTTGCACAAGGCTTCCATCTGGGCGCCGCGCTGCGCTGCCATCGGCAGCAATGGATGCAGCGCAGCATCATCTTGCCCTCGCGCATACAGCAAGAGCTGCAGCCAGCGCTGCAACTGGCGCCGCCCCATCAGATTGATGGCATGAGCGAAGCTGTCGATCGAAAAACCTGGCGCGAAGGAAGCCGAGTTGACCAGCTTGAGCAAATGGTAAGACAGCGCCGGGTCTTGCTTGATCAAGGTTTCAAGTTCACCCGAATCGGCATCGCGCGCCAGCAGACCCAGCAGCGCCAGCAAGCGCTTGCGCGTCATGCCATCGCTCTTGCTGTCATGTTCGCCAGGAAAGCGCGGATACTGGCCGCACACCCACGCAAAACCTGCAGTACGGCATTCAAGCAAGCGGGCGGCGCTGTGGACATTGCGCGCCAGATGCACGCCCGGCAAGACGCTGCGCGCAGGTGCTGGCGTGGCGCAGTCGAAACTCAAGCCGCAAGCCCAGGCCGGGCTGACATCAAGCGCGCCATCGATCAGGATCCGGTAACCGTCGCCAGCGAGACGCTGCCACGCCATTTCTTGCGCAGTAGAAGCGTGAACCGGAATGCAGAAAATGATGCGGTTTGCTGGCAGCAAGGCCAGCAAGGCCGGCGTCAGCACGCCCGGATCGGCCAGCACGATGATGCAATCGAGGGGTTCCAGCG
>CANFGA010000499.1 GCA_947446335.1 Oxalobacteraceae bacterium
TCGATGAAGCCGATGCGCGGGCTCATCCAGATCACCAGTTCTTCGGCCATGCGCGAGACGTGCATCATGACGACGGCGCCGGCGGCGCAAAATTCGATCGCGAAATCGCGGTCCGAAACGGCGTCCAGCGAGTTGTAGCAGACTTCATCGAAGCCCAGCGTCTTCGCGACGCGTTCACGGTCGATCGGGAAGGTGGTGCCGGCCAGTGCGGCGGCGCCCAGCGGCAGGCGGTTGACACGGCGGCGGCAATCTTGCATCCGCTCGGCATCGCGCCCGAACATTTCGACGTAAGCGAGCATGTGATGGCCGAACGTGATCGGCTGCGCCACTTGCATGTGGGTGAAGCCGGGCATGATGGTGCTGGCGTGCTGTTCGGCCAGATCGAGCAGCGCGCTGCGCAGCGACTTGATCAGCGTCGTGATGTCGTCGATCGCGGCGCGCACGTAGAGGCGGATGTCGGTGGCGACCTGGTCGTTGCGCGAACGCCCGGTATGCAGGCGCTTGCCGGCATCGCCGACCAGTTCGGTCAGCCGCTTTTCGATGTTCAGATGGACGTCTTCCAGGTCGAGCAGCCATTCGAACTGGCCGGCCTCGATTTCCTGCGTGATCTGCGCCATGCCGCGCTGTATTTCCGCATGGTCGAAGGCGCTGATGATGCCTTGCGCGTGCAGCATGTCGGCGTGCGCGAGCGAGCCTTCGATGTCGAAACGCGCCAGGCGATGGTCGAACGAGACCGATGCGGTATAGCGTTTCACCAGGTCCGAGACCGGTTCTGAAAAACGCGCCGACCAGGCTTCGCTTTTTTTGGAGAGTTGTGCTGTCATGGTAGGGCCCTTTGAATTTGCACAGATTATAAACAAGGTTGGTCAGGTATTCCGATTTTTGTCCAGTTGCGTACGTTCACGCACCGAACGGTGACGCCGCCCGGCTTATGCTTGGTCCATCAGTGCAATTGAAGATGGCCGCAGCGCCATGCATCTCCACACAGTGCCACCAGCGGCCACGCCCTGGACCTGCACCACTCCATTCATTACAAGAAGAGGATCATCATGAATAAATTGATTGCCACCCTGATCGCCAGCCTGTTCGCCAGTGCCGCCTACGCACAAGTTCCGGTTCCTGCCGCGCTGTCCGAGGTCGAGGTCAAGACCGAAGTGAAAGCCGAAACCAGGGTCGAAGCCGAGGCCGCTGCCGCCAACATGAAGGCCGATGCCAACGTCAGCGCGGCACAAGCGGCGTCTGCCAAGGCCAAGGCTGCAGCTGCCGCCAAGACCGCTACCGCCAAGGCCAAATCGCAAGCCACGTCCGCTTCTGCCGATGCCAGCATGAGCGACAAGGCTGCTGCCAGCGCCGGCGTGGCGGCAGCGCACACCTTGGCCGGCGCGGTCGCCGTGAAGGCCGACGCCACGGTGGCGAAGGCCAAAGTGGATGCCAGCGCCGGCAAGGCATTGGGCGCGATCAAGACCGGAGCAGCCAAGGGCAACGCCGAGGCAAAGGCTGACGCAGCGAAGTAAAGTCAGCACGTTTCAGTTTGAACAGGAACCGGCATCGATGCCGGTTTTTTTGCGTCTGTCGAGGGTGGATAACCGGTGCGATCGGTGTGATGTTGCTATATTTGACATAGATCAAAGTTGCAGTGCAACAATCTCTCGTATAGTTGTCAGACATAACGAGCAATTGCCAACAAACGGGCCCGGCCGGAATGCCGATCCGATTCGTTCTTCGTGCAGTTGTCCGCCGCAGTTGTCCGCCATAGTTATCCGACAGGAGAAGCGCTACCCATGAACATGATGACCATTCCGGCGCCAGTCGCCGTCAATCGCACGCCGCCTGAAGCCTCGCCAGCACTGGCGCCCGAATCGGTCTTGCTGGCCTGGCTCGATTGGAGCGTGCACCTGGCGGCATCCCCCGCCAAGTGCACCGAGCTGGGACAATTGGCGATCCGCCAGAACCAGCAACTGGCGCTTTACCTGCAGCAGTGCCTGGTCGCCGGGCCGGGCCAGGCCAGGGCGCTGGTCGAACCGCCATTTCAGGAGCGCCGTTTCGCTGCGCCCGAGTGGCGCCAGTTCCCTTTCAATCTGCTGTTCCAGAATTATCTGTTGCAGCAGCGCTGGTGGGAGCAAGCCACCCACGAGGTGCCGGGCCTGAGCACCCACCACCAGAGCGTGGTCGCATTCGACATCAATCTGTTGCAAGACATGTGCTCGCCGCGCAATACGCTGCTCACCAATCCGGTCGTGCTCAAGCGCACCGTGGATGACGGCGGCGTCAATCTGGTGCGCGGGATGGCGGCGATGATGGCCAAGCTGCAACAGTTGGCCAGCGGCGCACCGGCACCACTGTCCGTCGACTTCGTCGTCGGGCGCGACATCGCCATCACGCCGGGCAAGGTGGTGCTGCAAAATCGCTTGATCGAGCTGATCCAGTACAGCCCGACCACGGCCACCGTGCATCCGGAACCGATCCTGATCGTGCCAGCCTGGATCATGAAATACTACATTCTGGACTTGTCGCCGGAAAATTCGCTGATCCGCTATCTGGTCGAGCAAGGCCATACGGTGTTTTGCATCTCCTGGAAAAATCCCGGCAGCGCCGAGCGCGAGCTGGATATGGACGATTATCTGGAACTCGGTTTCGATGCCGCGCTCGGTACGGTGAATGCCATCGTGCCGCAGCAAAAGGTGCACGCGACCGGTTATTGCCTCGGCGGCACGCTGCTCTCTATTGCAGCGGCAGCGATGGCGCAGCGCGGCGACGAGCGGCTGGCATCGGTGAGCCTGTTTGCAGCGCAAACCGATTTCAGCGAGCCGGGTGGCCTGGGCGTGTTCATCGACGACAATCAATTGCGCCAGCTCGATGCGCAGATGGCCGTGAAGGGCTATCTGTCGGGCGAGCAGATGGCTTCCGCATTCCAGATGATGCGCTCGTCCGACTTGTTGTGGATGCCTCTGGTCAACAGCTTCCTGATGGGCGATGTCGCTTCGGTCAACGATCTGATGGCATGGAATGCCGACGCGACGCGCATGCCGGCCACCATGCATTCGCAATACCTGCGCCGCTTGTACTTGAACAACGACCTGAGCGCAGGCCGCTACCTTGTCGCTGGCAAGCCGGTCTTCTTGGGCGACATCGCGCTGCCGGTGTTTTGCGTTGGCACCGTAGCCGATCACGTGGCGCCGTGGCGCTCGGTCTACAAGCTGCACGCCGCCACCGCCACCGAGATCACCTTCGTGCTCACCAGCGGTGGCCACAA
>CANFGA010000500.1 GCA_947446335.1 Oxalobacteraceae bacterium
GAGATTCTCGAAGCCCGCTTGCGGGTCACCCAGCAAGGCCACGATGTGCTCGGCGCAGTGGTGGGCAAAGAAAGTGCGGTAAGCGTCAGCCTTCAATTCTTCAACACCATTGCAGGCGATCGTCAATGCCGGCAGAGGGGCAGCATGTCCGACCAGGCGCTGCGTGCGCCCTTGCGCGCCAACGGCGTCGAATGGCAACGGGTTGCCATCGCGGTTGCGAAAACGAAAGGCCCCCGCTGGAAACCCGGGCTCGCCAGCGCCATCGCCCTCGGCATGCAGGAACAGGGCGTTGACGGCGCCGACCAGTTCGCACGTCGAGCGAAAATTGGTATCGAGCCGGTAGTGCCGGCCTTCGGTCGCCGCGCGCGCGGCCAGATAGCTGTGGATGTCGGCGCCGCGAAAACCGTAGATCGATTGCTTCGGGTCGCCGATCAGGAACAAGCCGTGCGCCGCATCGTTGTCCTTGACCCGGTACAGCAAGTCGAGGATGCGGTACTGGCCGGGCGCCGTATCCTGGAACTCGTCGACCAGCACCACCGGATACTGCTGCGCGATGCGCTCGCGCAGCGCAGCACCGTTCTCGCCTAGCAGCGCGTTTTCGAGGCGCAGCGGCAAGTCGGCGAAACCGAACTGGCGCGCGCGCTGCTTCAATTGCTGCATCCGGCCCCCGATCGCCAGCGCGCCGTGGCGCAGCAATGCCTGCCCCAGCGGCACCAGGTCATCGAGAGCCTGCTTCAGGACGCCGATCGCGCCAAAGTCGTCGGGCACCTCCACGCTGTAGCCTTTCGAGCAGGCGTCGACGATGCCTTCCGGCGTCAAACGGCGCCATACGGTATCGGACAAGACCGGCAGCACGGCGTCAGGGTCGAGCGCCCAGTCGCGCAAAGCTGAAAACCAGAGCAGCAGCGATTGCGCGCGCATCTTGTTGCCGTTGAAGCATTTGGGCTCGGCGCTGCGGCGATCCGCGATCCATTGCTCCATCCGGTCGGCGCGCTCGAACCAGCCGCTCTTGAGAATGGCCAGCGCCGCGCCTTGCTGCTGCAGCAAACGCCGGATAAGGACCGACAATGGCAAGGTGGCATCAACGTCGGCATCGGCCCCGCTGCCAGCTTCAGTGAGCAAGCCGGACCGCTTGACCAGTTCACGCACATCTTGCTTCAGCACATTTACGTCGGGCCAGCAAGACAGCAAGGCATCGAGCTCAGCGGGGTTCAAGGGATAGACTTGCTGGCGCCAATAATCGTGCGCCGCATCGTCGAACAAGCCTTGTTCATCGCTGAGCAACTCTTCATCGAACAGGCTGCCGCTGTCAAAGGCGTGCTCGCGCAGCATGCGCTGACACCAGGCATCGATCGTGAAGATCGCCGCCTCATCCATCGTTTCGGCCGCCAGCATCAAGCGGTGCGCCGCTTGCTGGCGGCCGTGCGTCGGATACGATGCCAGCAGCGCATCGAGGTAAGGGTCAGTGGGCACCGGCGTGCCGGGCACCGGATTGCCGGGCACCGGCGTGCCGGGCACCGAATCTTGTACCGGCGTGCCGCGAAAATGCAAGGCCGCCTCGATCAGGCGCTCGCGCACCCGGTTTGACAATTCGCGCGTGGCGGCGCGGGTGAAAGTCATCACCAGGATCTCGGCCGGCAGCAAGGCGCGCCCGAAGCTGAGACTGGCATTATCGAGGCCGGGGTCAGCATCGGGGTCAGCGTCGATATCAGCTTCAGTATCAGCTACGGGGCCGAGCACCAGGCGCAGGTACAGGGCGGCGATGGTCCAGGTCTTGCCGGTGCCGGCGCTAGCTTCGATCAGGCGCGAACCATGCAGCGGAAAATTCAAGGGATCGAGGCGGTGCGAACTCATGCTGGATCTCCTTGCGCGCCGATTGCTTCAATGGTGACGTCATGCTCGAGCCAGTCGAGCAGCGGGCCGTACAGTTCGCGCGAGCAATCGACCCACGCCTCTTCGCCTTGCAAGCTGGCGTAATCGGGCCACAGGCGCGCCAGGCACAGGTCGTCGCGCTCGCCGCTCATCTGGAAGCCGCCCTCGTAGGTGCTGCGCGCATCGCCCTCTTGCAGCAGCGCCAGCGCCGTCTTGCACGCGGTCGGCATCGCACTGTCCATCCCGCTGCGCCACAACGCGAACAACGCTTGCAGCGTGGTGCGCGCCGCATCCGGGGCTAGCGCATTCATCGTCAACACCGCATCGCGCGCCACCAGGATTCCCTTGACTTCGCAGTTGGCGGCTGCGGCAGCGAGCTGGCGCAGCCAGACGCCGATCAATTTGTCGCCGCGCAGCTGTTTTTTCTTGTCCAACACTTTTGACGACATCTGCAGCAGCCAGAGCTTGCCGCCGTCGCCGTCGCTGCGCAATTGATCGAGCCAATCCTCGAAGCCCACCTCGCCGTAGCGCAGTTCGAGCGCGACCTTGTCGGCCGCCTGCGGATATTGCCTGCACAGTTCCAGCCAGGCGCGCCGCACCGGCACCAGCGCATCGACCAGCTGGCGCTGCATCTGCTGGCCGATCAAGCCGATCGGCAGCATCCCTGAACGCACCAGCTGGTCGGCGCGCAGCACCAGGCTGGCGCGCACATCGGGCAAAGCTTCCGGCTCGCCGCCCGGCACAGGCGGTTCCAGCATCGTTTCTTCCAGCATCGCATCTTCCAACATGTAGCGTTCCAGCGCATTCAATGCAAACGGCTCTTCATCTTCGCCCAGGCGCGCACTGTCGAGAAACACCACGCCGAGGCGGCGCCGGAAGAAATGCTTGACCGGCTGGCGCACGAAAGTGGCCAGCTCGCGCAGCGTCAAGCGCCATTGCACATCGAGTTCGAACGGCGCCAGCACGCCGGCAGCAGCACTGCGCTCGGACCGGTGTGCGGCGCGCCATTCGCCAGCATAGGTCAGCAAGCCGCCCTGCTCGAAATAACGGCGGCTGAACGGTTGCAGCGCGTGCTCGGTCGTCAAGCTGGCCGGATCGAACTTCCAGCCGGCGGCCAGGTAATCGCGCAACTGCGACACCAGCACCGAAGGCGGCTGCAAGCTGTTGTCACGCACATTGCGCCCGACCCAGCTGATATAGAGCTTGTCGCGCGCAGCCAGCAATGCTTCGAGCATCAGGTAACGGTCATCGTCGCGCCGTGAACGATCCCCGGGGCGCGCCATCCCGGCCAGCGCCAGCAAATCGAAATCGGCCCCGCTGGTGCGGCGCGGATAATCGCCATCGTTCATCCCGAGCAGACAGACCACCCGAAACGGC
>CANFGA010000501.1 GCA_947446335.1 Oxalobacteraceae bacterium
AAGGGCAATCGCCTGAAGCTGGAAGAGGCGACCGAATCGTCGCGCCAGAAAACCATCGCCAAGGAACTGGAATGGGTGCGCCAGAATCCGAAGGGGCGCCAGGCCAAGAGCAAGGCCCGCCTGGCGCGCTTCAACGAATTGTCCGAGCACGAATACCAGAAGCGCAACGAGACCCAGGAGATTTTCATTCCCGTGGCCGAGCGCCTGGGTAATGAAGTGGTCGAATTCAAGAATGTCTCGAAGGCGTTCGGCGACCGTTTGCTGATCGATAATCTGTCGTTCAAGGTGCCGCCGGGCGCCATCGTCGGTATCATCGGGCCGAACGGCGCCGGCAAGTCGACGCTGTTCAAGATGATCACCGGCCAGCAGCAGCCTGACAGCGGCGAAGTCATCAAAGGCCAGACGGTCCATGTATCGATCGTCGACCAGAACCGCGACGTGTTAGACAACGACAAGACCGTGTTCCAGGATGTCAGCGGCGGCGCCGATATCCTGACGGTGGGCCGTTTTGAGATGCCCTCGCGCGCCTATCTGGGCCGCTTCAACTTCAAGGGTTCGGACCAGCAAAAAATCGTCGGCAACCTGTCCGGCGGCGAACGCGGCCGCTTGCATCTGGCGAAGACCTTGCTGATGGGCGGCAATCTGCTGCTGCTCGATGAGCCCTCGAACGATCTGGACGTCGAAACGCTGCGCGCGCTGGAAGATGCACTGCTCGAATTCGCCGGCAGCGTGATGGTCATTACCCATGACCGCTGGTTCCTGGACCGGATCGCAACCCATATCCTGGCGTTCGAAGGCAACTCGCAGGTCAGCTTCTTCGACGGCAACTATCAGGAATATGAAGCCGACAAGAAGAAACGCCTGGGTGAGGAAGGCGCGAAACCAAAGCGGATCCGCTACAAGCCGCTCACGGTATAGACGTCAGCCATCAAAAAAAGCCCGGACAGTGCAAACTGTCCGGGCTTTTTTTTATCGACGATCGAACGCCGCTTCATTGGCTTGTGACTAGAAGTTGTAGCGTGCGCCCAAGGAGACGCCCATGCCGTCGCGGCCCTGGTCGGCGCTCTTGCCGGTGTGCTCGACTTCGGCGATCAACGAAACTTTCTGGTTGATCGCGTACTGGGCGCCGACCGATGCATACAGATTGGTTTTGTTATCGTTGCGCAAGCCGCTCGACAGGCCGGTGCCTCTCATCTTGTCGCGGTTTTCGATGATACCGAGCTTGCCGAATACCGACACTTGCTGGTTGATCGGCATCGTGGCTTTGCCGGCGACATAGAAGGCGCTGGAATCGGTGCTGATGTTGCCGCTGCCATTGTTCGTCGAGTAGCCATAATCGCGGCTGCCGAAGTCCATGTAACCGCCTTCGACCGCCCAGGTCTTGTCGAAGTCATAACCGGCAAATATCTTGCCGGCAGCGTTGGTACCGCTGCGGTTGCCGCTGCTGACGGCATTGGGCACGTCAAATTCATATTGGCTGGCGGTGACGCCGGCGCCGATATACGCGCTTTGTGCATAGCTTGCACCCGACAGCGCTGCAGTGGAGGCGATCAGGGTGAAGAGAATTTTTTTCATGATGATGTTCTTTCATTTCAAAAGTGAAGGGACCCGCTGGGGGTCGCAGTTCATTGAATTGCGACAACCCCACCGTAACATCCAGGACAAGGACATGTCCGTCGTCAATTGGTAAAAAGTGTGACCAGATGTAAGCAGGGTTTTCTTTTAAAAAAATTGATCATGCAAATTCAGATAAAAATGAGGTCAGATGAAGGAAAAAAGCAACAACTTAGACGATCTTGCGGAAAGTCAAATTCACCCGTGGACCGCAAAATCGGCGCTCCTTGTTGATTCCATGTTGCCAATTGGTTTGAGTATGTCCCGCCATTAACAGCATGCTGCCATTGCCAAGTGACAATTTCAGCGTCTGTGGCAACCGTTTGTGCTTCAAGATGAAGGTGCGCGGATCGCCAAAACTGACCGATGCGATCGCCGGCTGCAGCCCCAGTTCGCTTTCATCATCGGAATGAAAACCCATGCTGTCGTTGCCGTCGCGGTAATAATTGAGCAAGACGCTGTTGAATTGGCAGCCGCTGGCCAGTTCCACGGCTTGCTTGATTTCTCTTTGCAATGCGGTAAATGGCAGCGGGTCCAGCGTCATCCCCGAATAGCGGTAGCTGGCGTCGCCATACCAGGCCGACAAGCGCGGCTGCAGATGGCGCTTGCCCCAGACCGTGATCATGTATTCGCGCCAGGCGGTTTCAGCCACCAGACGCTGCAAGAAATCGTCGCCAGACAATGCGAGGCGCTCGATGAAATGCAACTCGCCATCGACGATCGGCAGCGGCCTCAATTCGGCAGTGGCGGCAAACAAGTCCATGGCCGCTCACTGCGCGCGCTTGCGGCGCGCCAGATCCAGCGTGGGCGCGACCAGCGCCTGGTACAACTGGCCGGTAGCGCCATCCCAGCGTTCGACGGCGCTGTGCTGGCGCGCCACGGTGGCCATGTCGCCGCGCGCGATCGGGCCGCTCAGCGCAGCCGCCGGACCCAGGCGAAAGGCATTGGCCAGCGTTTCCATCGCCAGCGGCTGCGCCAGTTCGCGCGCCACCGGTTCCGCTATCCCCGCGGCCTGATAGGCGCGCAGCGCAGCGTCGACCAGCGTCACCAGATAGTTGCTGGCAAATACGGCGGCGGCGTGATACACGGTCTTCGCACCGGCATCGATCGCGACCGTACGCGCGCCGCAGGCGTGCAATGCCGGCTCCAGCACGGCCAGGGCCCCGGCATCGCCTTCGACGCCGCAAAAAGTGCCGCCAAAGGTGTGCGCCACCGCTTGCGGATCGGCGAAGCTGCGGATCGGATGGACGCTGGCAACGAAGGCACCGGCCTCGATCGCAGCGCACAAATCGACGGACGACAAGGCGCCGCTGCAATGGAACACGACGCTGGCGCCCAGATCGCAGCTCGCTGCCAATTGCGCGCAAACCAGCGCGATCTGATCATCGCCGACCGCCAGCAGCGTCACGTCGGCGCGCCGCAATTGGGCCATGCCGGCCACAGCGCGGCCGGAGCCGATGAAATCGACCGCGTTCTGCGCCGAGGCCAGCGTGCGCGTGAGCACATCTTGCACCGCAAAGCAGCCGCTACCGGACAATACGCGCCCGAACACGCGCCCGACATGGCCGGCGCCGATGAGGTTGAGCGTTTGCATCAGAAACTGGAACCGGGTTCGAGCAGAAA
>CANFGA010000502.1 GCA_947446335.1 Oxalobacteraceae bacterium
GGCTATCTGGAAGCGATTTCAACATTGCAACAAGGGAGGAATTGACCATGATTCAACTCAATATCGATGGAAAAAACATCAACGCGCGCGAAGGCGCCAATCTGGTCGATGTCGCGCTCGAGAATGGTGTCTATATTCCGACCTTGTGCTACGTCAAGGGCGAGCGTTGCCTGGGCACTTGCCGAGTATGTTCGGTCAAGGTCAACGGCGCCACCACTGCCGCCTGCAGCGTGCCGGTGGCGCACGACATGAAGGTCGAAGTCGCCGATCCCGAGACGGCCGACATGCGCCGCGCGCTGGTCGAAAGCCTGTTCGCCGAAGGCAACCACAATTGCCCGAGCTGCGAGAAGAGCGGGCGCTGCGATTTGCAGGCGGTCGGCTATGAAGTGGGAATGATGGTTTCGCGTTTCGAATACCGGTTCACGCCGCACCAGCGCGATTATGGCTCCGAGCACATCTTGCTGGAGCGCGATCGCTGCATCTTTTGCCAGCGCTGCGTCGAATTTGTCCGCGATGAAGCGTCCGGGATGAAGATATTTTCGATCAGCGGCCGCGGCCGCCATGCACGGATAGAAATCAATGTCGAACTGGCCAACAAGATGAGCGCCGAACAAGTCACGCGCGCCGTCGATCTTTGCCCGGTGGGCACCATCGTCGAGAAAAAGATCGGCTTCAACCAGCCGATCGGCAAGCGCAAATTCGACATCAAATCGATCCGCGAGCGCGCGCTGGAAGGAGATCAGTCATGAGCCACGATACCAAGTTGGCCGCTGCCAACGTCAATGTCAGCTATAGCCACGAATTGCCAAAGACCGCAGTCGATGCCGAATTCCTTGCCAGCCAGGAAGGCAAGATCAATGTCTCGATGATTGCGCTGGTCGGTTGCTGGGGTTGCACCCTGTCGTTCCTGGACATGGATGAACGTCTGCTGGGACTGCTCGACAAGGTCACGATCCTGCGCTCGTCGATGACCGACATCAAGCGCATTCCCGAGCGCTGCGTGGTCGGCTTCATCGAAGGCGGCGTCGCCAGCGAGGAAAACATCGAGACGCTGGAACACTTTCGTGAAAACTGCGACATCCTGATCTCGGTCGGCGCCTGCGCAGTCTGGGGCGGCGTGCCATCGATGCGCAACATGATCCCGCTGGCCGACTGCCTCGATGAAGCCTATGTCCATTCGATCACGGCGGTGCCGGGCATCATTCCGATCATCCCGAATCACCCCGACCTGACCCGCGTGACGACCAAGGTTTATCCATGCCACGAAGTGGTGAAGATGGATTACTTCATCCCCGGATGTCCACCCGATGGCGACGCGATCTTCAAGGTGCTCGACGACCTGGTCAACGGACGCGCCGTCGATCTGCCCACCTCCATCAATCGATACGATTAAAAGGAAGCATCATGAGCCGTAAACTGATTATCGACCCGGTCACCCGCATCGAAGGCCACGGCAAGGTGACCATCGAACTCGACGATGACAACCGCGTCGTCGACGCCAAATTGCTGGTAGTCGAATTTCGCGGATTTGAAAAATTCATCCAGGGCCATCCTTATTGGGAAGCGCCGATGCTGCTGCAGCGCATCTGCGGCATCTGTTTCGTCAGCCACCACCTGTGCGGCGCCAAGGTGCTCGACGACATGATCGGGGTCGGTTATTCGACCCACAACCTGATCACGCCGACCGCTGAAAAGATGCGCCGCCTCGGGCATTACGCCCAGCAATTGCAATCGCACGCGACCGCGTATTTTTACCTGATCGTGCCGGAAATGATCTTCGGCATGGATGCGGCGCCCGAGAAAAGGAACGTGCTCGGCCTGGCGGTGGCCAATCCCGAACTGGTCAAGCGCGTCGTCATGCTGCGCAAATGGGGGCAGGAACTGATCCAGGCGGTGCTGGGCAAGAAAATGCACGGCATCAGCTCGATTCCCGGCGGCGTCAACAACAATCTCACTGTCGAAGTGCGCAACCGCTTCATCAACGGCGATGCCAGCATTCCCAGCATAGCCAAGGTGCTCGACTATGCGATGGAAGGTCTGGAATTGTTCTACACCTTTCATGAAAAAAACCGTACGCTGGTCGATACCTTCGGCGATGCGCCGGCGCTCGACATGTGCCTGGTCGACGACGATGGCGCGGTTGACTATTATCATGGCCAGATGCGTATCATCGACAACGACAAAAAAATCGTACGCGAACTCGATTACCACGATTATCTCGGCCATTTTTCCGAGGCGACCGAGGAATGGAGTTACATGAAATTTCCGTTCTTGAAGGAATTGGGGCGCGAAAAAGGGTCGGTGCGGGTCGGTCCATTGGCGCGCGTGAACGTGACGACCTCGTATTCGACGCCGCTGGCGCAGATTGCGCTGGAAAAATTTCATGCCTATAACAAGGACAAGTCGAGCAACAAGACGCTGCACACGAATTGGGCCAGGGCGATCGAAATCCTTCATTCGGCCGAACTGATCAAGCAATTGCTGAACGATCCGGATCTGCAAAAGGATCAGTTGCTGGTCAGTGCGACCGATGCGATGTGGACCGGCGAGGGTGTCGGCGTGGTCGAGGCGCCGCGCGGCACCTTGCTGCATCATTACAAGGCTAACCGCGAAGGCAATATCACGTTCGCCAATCTGATCGTCGCCACGACCCAGAACAACGCGGTGATGAACCGCACCGTGCGCAGCGTGGCCGAGGAATATCTGGGCGGCAAGGCCGAGATCACCGAAGGGATGATGAACGCGATCGAGGTCGGCATCCGCGCCTATGACCCTTGCCTCAGCTGCGCCACTCATGCGCTGGGCGACATGCCGCTCGAAGTGACGCTGGTCGATGCGCAAGGAAGGACACTCGATGAACGCAGAAAATGAGATGGCAACCGACTTGGCAACCACATTGACTTTGGATTATTTCGACGATGCCGAGTCGTTGATCTATGGCATCGGCAACATCGGGCGCCAAGATGATGGCCTGGGCTGGGAATTCATCGACTGGCTGGAAAGCAACGCGCTGTGCGCCAGAGCCGAAAAAGTCAAATTCTATCAATTGAACCTGGAAGATGCCGATTTGATCAGCCACAAGCGCAAGGTCTTGTTCATCGATGCCTCCAGGGATACGGCGCTGGACCATTTCCGGCTCTACAAGACCGAGCCGAAGATGGATTTCAGCTTCACCTCGCATGCGATGAGCATCGAAACCATCATGGCCACCTGCGGCCAGTGCTTTGACCGGATA
>CANFGA010000503.1 GCA_947446335.1 Oxalobacteraceae bacterium
ACCGCTGGCGGCTTCAGCGTCGAGCTGTGGCGAGCGGTAGCGGCCGAGAGCGGCTTGAATTACAGGATCGTGGTGCGGCCCTTTCATCAGCTGTTGCAGGAATTCAAGGAGGGCAAGATCGATGTACTAATCAACCTTGCACAGTCCGACGAGCGCCTTCAGTACGTCGACTTTACCGTGCCCCATGTCGTCGTGCACGGCGCCATCTTCGTGCGCAAAGGCAAAAACGCCATCGGCTCCGAGCGCGATTTGACCGACAAATCGCTGATCGTGCTGAACCGCGACCTGGCGCACGATTATGCCATTTCGATGGGCTGGGGCCAACAGTTGACGCTGGTGACCAATGCCGCCGAAGGGATGCGCTTGCTGGCATCGGGCCAGCACGATGCGATGCTGCTCAACAAGTTGGCCGGCATGCAAACCATGCAGGCACAAGAGCTGAGCAACCTTGTTGCGCTCAAGCCCAGGATCGGCTTTCAACAAAAATTCTCCTTCGCCATCCACAAAGGTCAGCCCGAGTTGCTCTACGCGCTCAACGAAGGGTTGGCCTTGACCAAATCGGACGGACTCTACGACACGCTGTACGAGCGCTGGTTTGGCGTCTACGAAGTCAAGGAAGTGAACTGGCGCGACTTCCTGAAGTACATCATCGCGCTGGCGGCGTTATTTCTGGCGATGGGCGGCTATTTTTTGCAGCGCCGACAGGCGGAACGCAAGCAGGCGCAAGCTGCGATCGCCGCGTCGATGGCATTGCTCAAGACCGTCATCGACACCGCACCGGTACGGGTGTTCTGGAAGGACAAGAATTTGTGCTATCTGGGCTGCAATGCCGCCTTCGCAGCCGATGCCGGCATGACGCATCCGGACCAATTGATCGGCAAGGATGATTATCAGATGGGATGGTCGGCGCAGGCGGAGAGTTATCGCGCCGACGACTGGGCCGTGATCGCAGCCGGCACCTCGAGGCTGTCGTACGAAGAACAACAGAGCACGCCGGACGGACGCACGATCTGGCTGTGCACATCGAAGGTGCCGCTGCGAAATTCACACCATGAAATAATAGGATTGCTGGGCGTCTATCAGGATATCACCGAGCGCAAGCACCTCGAAAACGAGCGCGCAGAAGCGCTCGAGCGGCTGACAAAGATTGCCAGCCGGGTACCAGGGGTGGTCTATCAATATCTGCTGCGCGCCGATGGCAGTTCGTGTTTTCCTTTCGCCAGCGATGCCATGCACGACGTTTTCAGACTCAGCCCCGAGCAGGTGCGCCTCGATGCATCCGCGCTGCTGGACGTGATTCATCCTGACGATATCGCTGGCGTCGTCGCCAGCTTGCGCATGTCGGCTCGCACGCTCACAGTCTGGCGCCACGGATTTCGCATCAAGTTCGACGATGGCACGGTGCGCTGGCTGCTCGCCAATGCGTTGCCCCAGCGCGAGCGCGAGGGCGCCGTGCTGTGGCACGGTTTCGTCACCGACAACACCGAACACAAGCGCGCAGAAGCGATCTTTCGCGGGCTGTTCGATCAATCGATTTTCATCGCTGGCATCCTCGATTGCCATGGCCACCTGATCGAAGTGAACAATGCCGCGCTGCAATTGGCTGGCGTGACGCGCGAGCAAGTCATCGGCCGCCATTTTCCCGATACGCCGTGGTGGTCCGATGAGCAAGAGCGCCGTAAATTGGTCGAGGTGCTGAAGCGGGCCTATGCTGGCCACCCGGGCAACTTCGAGGCCAGCCATCCGAATCCGGACGGCGCGCCGGTCAACGTGATGTTCAGCGCGATGCCCATTGCGCTCGAAGACGGCATGCTGGTGGCCGTGATCGGGGTCGACATCACGGTGCGCAAGCGCTTGGAAGACCAGGTGCGGCAACTCGCTTTCCACGATACGCTGACCAGGCTGCCGAACCGGCGCTTGCTCGATGACCGTCTGGCGCAAGCGATGGCCAACAGCAAGCGCAACCATTGCCATGGCGCGCTGCTGTTCCTCGACCTGGACAACTTCAAGTCGCTCAACGACACCCATGGACATGATGCCGGCGATTTGCTGCTGCTCGATGTGGCAGAACGCTTGAAAAACTGCGTGCGCGAAACCGATACGGTGGCGCGCATCGGCGGCGACGAGTTCGTCGTGATGCTCAGCGATCTGCACACCGACAAGGCGATTTCGATCGAACTGGCCGCTGCCATCGCCGAAAAAATTCGGCTGGCGCTCGCCGCGCCCTATTTTCTGAAGATCAAGCGCAACGGGAGTGCGGCTCAGACCATCAAGCATCGCGCCAGCGCCAGCATCGGCATGGTGCTGTTCAACGACCATGAAGCGAGCCAGGAAGAGATACTGAAGTGGGCCGATGCGGCGATGTACCATGCCAAGGATGATGGTCGCAACCTGGTGCGGATGCACACTCCGGACGCCTGAAGCGATGCCTGACGCCGCAAACTGGTATCGTCAGGTTTTGCCTGGAGTCAATGATGACCGGTCCCACCCATTTTTATGAACCGCGCGATGGCCACCGTCTGCCGCACGACCCGTTCAACGCCATCGTCGGACCGCGCCCTATCGGCTGGATTTCGTCGCGCAGCGCGGCCGGGGCGCTCAATCTGGCGCCCTACAGCTTTTTCAATGCCTACAACTACCAGCCTCCGATCGTCGGCTTCACCAGCATCGGCTACAAGGATACCGTGCGCAACGTCGAAGAAAGCGGCGAATTCGTCTGGAATCTGGTGACGCGCGATCTGGCCGAAGCGATGAACCAGACGTGCGCCGCGCTGCCGCACGGCAGCAGCGAATTCGAACTGGCTGGATTGACAACAGCCGATTCACGCATCATTGCGACGCCGCGGGTAGCCGAGAGTCCGGTCTCGTTCGAATGCCGCTGCACCCAGATCGTCCAATTGCAGGGCGCCAGCGGCGACCGACTGGACACTTGGCTGGTGCTGGGCGAAGTCGTCGCGGTCCATATCGCCGAGGCCCTGCTGAGCGATGGCGTCTACGACACCGCCAACGCCGGCCACGTGCTGCGCGGGGGCGGCCCGGCCGATTACTTCACGGTCGGACCCGAGCAATTGTTTCGCATGCGCCGCCCCGGAACTTGATCAGTCGCTTCAATCCGGGTTGCGCACCCCCTGGCCGGCCGCACCTAGCCGGCCGCACCTAGCCGGCCGCACCTAGCCGGCCGCACCTAGCCGGCCGCACCTTTTTCATACCGGTCTTCGAGTTCGCCGACATAGG
>CANFGA010000504.1 GCA_947446335.1 Oxalobacteraceae bacterium
CCCAACCCGAATGGCGGCGCCATTGCGCTCGGCCATCCGCTGGGCGCCAGCGGTGCGATCCTGACGGTCAAGTGTCTGTATGAATTGATTCGCACCAACAAGCGTTACGGCTTGATCACGATGTGCATCGGTGGTGGACAAGGCATCGCCGCGATCATCGAGCGCATCTGATCATCTAGTGAGGTAGTCACGGCTCGGCGCGCAGATTGAAGAGCGCGCCGGATGTAAAAAGAGGTTAGGCAGATATTCTGCCTAACCTCTTTTTTCTGTGCCATCAGTTCAGTGCAGTTCTGCGCCGTTCAGATCGATTCGATGGATGCTGCCGTCGGCATGCACCGCGATCCAGCCGCCGCGCGCCACACTGCAATCCATATCCCAGTCCGGCAACACATAGCGCCGCGTCGCACCAACTGCATGCAACGCAGGCCGATGGGTATGGCCGTGGATCATGACGCTCGCTCCAGCGCTGTCGAACACGCTGGCGATTGCTTGCGGTGCGACATCCATGATCTCGGTCGCTTTGGCGCTCTGCAGCGCTTGGCTATCCTTGCGCAATCCCGCCACGATCGCATGGCGCTGCGCCAGGGGCAGGGCCAGAAATTGCTGCTGCCAGGCCGGTTGACGCACCTGAGCGCGAAATTCCATGTAGCCAACGTCGTCGGTGCATTGCGCATCGCCGTGCAGCAATGCGATGCGCAGGCCGGCGATGCTGGCCACGAACGGCTCCGTCAGCAACGTGGCGCCGGTCGCTGCGGAAAAGCCCTGGCCGACCAGAAAATCTCGGTTGCCGGCAATCCAGTACAGTGCAACCCCGGCTGCGCTTACGCGCGCCAGCGCCGCGCTCACCTCGGCATTGAAGGGCGATGAAAGATCGTCATCGCCGACCCAGTATTCGAACAAATCACCCAGCACATACAAGGCCTTGGCCGCCATCGCATGGCGTTCCAGAAAGTCGACGAAGGCGGCGCAGGTTTTTGGCTGCGATGGCTGCAGGTGCAGGTCGGAAATGAAGAGTGCGACCGGCACCATGCTCATCAAGCCGCTTCGATTTTTTCGATGATGACGTCGGTCACTGGCACATCGGCGAACATGCCGGTGCGCGAGGTCTTGACGGCGCGGATCGCATCGACCACTTCCTTGCCTTCGGTGACCTTGCCAAACACGGCGTAGCCAAAGCCATCCTGGCCAGGATAGTCGAGGAAGCTGTTGTTCTTGATGTTGATGAAGAACTGCGCCGAAGCCGAATGCGGGTCCGATGTGCGCGCCATTGCCAGCGTGTAAGTATCGTTCTTCAAGCCATTCTTGGCTTCGTTCTCGACCATCGTGTCGGCTGGCTTTTGTTTCATGCCTGGCTCGAATCCGCCGCCCTGGATCATGAAGCCATCGATGACGCGGTGGAAAATGGTGTTGTTGTAATGGCCAGCGTTCATGTAGTCAAGGAAGTTCGCTACCGTTTTTGGTGCCTTGTCAGCATCGAGTTCGGCCGTGATCTTGCCCATGTTGGTGGTGATGATAACTGCAGTCATGTCGTATCCTAATGGTAGTGGTTGAAGTTTTCTTGCATTTGCGTATTGCCGGTGTGCTATTTTACCTTTTTGTCGGTCGCAGCATTCTTGAGCAGCGTCGCCGACTCGATCATGACCGGCGTGACAGGCACATTCTGGTGCGGACCGGCATCGGCGACCGGCAGCGACTTGATCTTGTCGACGACATCCATGCCCTTGATCACGCGCCCGAACACGGTGTAGCCGAAGCCGTCGCGGCCCGGATAATCGAGCGCCGCATTATTGCCGACGTTGATGAAAAATTGCGCCGTGGCCGAGTGCGGATCGCCGGTGCGCGCCATCGCTATGCTGTAGGGCATGTTGCGCAAGCCATTTTGCGCTTCGTTCTTGATCGGCGCCTGGGTCGGTTTTTGCATCATGTTCTTGTCGAAACCGCCGCCCTGGATCATGAAGCCGTCGATCACGCGGTGAAAAACAGTGCCCTTGTAATGTCCGCTATTAACGTATTGCAAGAAATTCTCCACCGTTTTCGGCGCTTTTTCCTGATTCAATTCGAGTACGATCACGCCCATGCTCGTTTGCAGCGCAACGTGTGGCGAGGTGGCAGAAGCATCGGCCGCCAATGCCGCGCCGGACAGCGCCGCGCCGGTCAGCGTCAAGCCGGCGCAGAAGGCGAAGAACTTGGTCAGAAATGGGATGCCGTGCAGTGTCGCTTTTTGCATTATTTGCTTGCTCCGCAGTCAAAATGTTGGAATTGACAAGAAGCTTGTGCCTCTTGTTGGATGGAAATGCCAGATTCAGATCGGTGGCAACAGTGTTTTTATCAATGTTATACTGATCCCTGAGGTCCCATTCTAACAAAGAAGAACCAGGGCCTGACAGTCTCGCTGCAACCACGGAGCCATGCAGGCGCAGCACCTCGCGGTGCAAGCGCCACGCTTGCGTGTTGCCGGGCTGGCGATCCCGCTTTGTACAGTCCGATAATACAGTCCGATAAGAATCCGATGACGAACTTAAAGATTTACAACACGCTGGCGCGCGAAAAGCAGCCATTCGTGCCTTTGGTACCAGGCAAGGCGCGCATGTATGTGTGCGGGATGACGATCTACGATTATTGCCATATCGGCCATGCACGGATGATGATGGCATTCGATGTCATTTACCGTTGGCTGAAGGCGTCGGGATATCAAGTGACCTACGTGCGCAACATCACCGACATCGAAGACAAGATCATCCGGCGCGCCGTCGAAAACGGCGAGACGATTTCGCAATTGACGACCCGCTTCACCCAATACATGAATGAAGATACCGGCGCGCTCGGCATCTTGCCGCCGGACCATGCGCCGCGCGCGACCGATTACGTGCCGCAGATGCTGAGCATGATCGAAAAGCTCGAAAGCCGCGGCCTCGCTTATCAGGGTGTCGATGGCGATGTCAATTTTGCCGTGCGCAACTTTCCCAACTATGGCCATCTGTCGGGCAAGTCGCTCGATGACTTGCGCGCCGGCGAGCGCGTCGACATCAATCCGGGCAAGCGCGATCCGCTCGACTTCGTATTGTGGAAGTCGGCCAAGGAATCGGAACCCGACGAAGCGAAGTGGGATTCGAAATGGGGCCAGGGCCGCCCGGGCTGGCACATCGAATGTTCGGCCATGTCGTGCGCCTTGCTCGGCGAGCAATTCGACATCCACGGCGGCGGCGCCGACCTGCAGTTTCCGCACCATGAA
>CANFGA010000505.1 GCA_947446335.1 Oxalobacteraceae bacterium
ATTGCCGGCTGGCTGCAGCGCCGTTATGACTTGCCGGCGCTCGATGTGGCAAGCCAGGTGCTGCCGGTCAACGGTTCGCGCGAGGCGCTGTTCGCGCTGGCGCAAACCGTGATCGACCCGCAAGCGGACGCGCTGGTGATCTGCCCGAATCCTTTTTACCAGATCTACGAGGGCGCGGCCTATCTGGCCGGGGCCCAGCCGTATTTCGTCAATTCCGATCCGGCGCGCAATTTCGGCGTCGATTATGCGCTGGTGCCCGATGCGGTATGGCAACGGGTGCAATTGCTGTTCCTGTGTTCGCCCGGCAATCCGACCGGCGCCACGATGACGCTGCTTGATTGGGAAAACCTGTTTGCGCTGTCGGAGCGGTTTGACTTCGTGATCGCCGCCGACGAGTGCTATTCCGAGATTTATCATGGTACCGATGCGCCGCTGGGTGCGTTGGAAGCGGCGCACAAGCTGGGCTTGTCCACGGGCGAACGTCCATATGCGCGTCTGGTGGTGTTTTCGAGCTTGTCGAAGCGCTCCAACGTGCCCGGCATGCGCTCGGGCTTTGTCGCCGGCGATGCCGAAGTGTTGAAGAAATTCCTGCTGTACCGTACCTATCACGGCAGCGCGATGAGCCCTACCGTGCAATCGGCGTCGATCGCCGCCTGGAGCGACGAAGCCCATGTGGCCGAGAACCGGGCCAAGTACCGCGCCAAGTTCGATGCCATCACGCCATTGCTGCAGCAGGTGATGCAAGTCGAATTGCCCGATGCCGGTTTCTATCTGTGGGCCGATATCAGCGCCACTGGAATGTCAGATACTGAGTTCGCGCAAACTCTGTATGCGCAATATAATGTCACCGTACTGCCCGGCAGCTACCTGGCGCGCGATGCGCACGGCATCAACCCTGGCCGCAACCGCATCCGCATGGCGCTGGTCGCCGAAGTCGATGAAGGCCTGGAAGCGGCGCACCGCATCGTCCAATTTTGCAATAATTTGAAATAAGATGGCGTCCATCGCATCCTGACCCACCAACCTTGAAGACATCATGACCCAACAATTACAAAACATCATCGACTTGGCGTGGGAACAACGCGCCGATATCAGCCCTGACAATGGCACAGCCGAATTGCGCGATGCCGTCAGCCATATCATCGCCGGCCTCGACGATGGCACCATCCGCGTGGCCCAGAAAACCGGCGCCGACTGGGTGGTCAATCAGTGGGTCAAGAAAGCCGTGCTGTTGTCGTTCCGCCTGGAAAACAACAGCGTGATGACATCCGACGGCACGATGCAGTTCTACGACAAGGTGCCCACCAAGTTCGCCAATTACAGCGCCGACGATTTCGCCAAGGGTGGTTTTCGCGTGGTGCCGCCGGCAGTGGCGCGCCGCGGCAGCTTCATCGCCAAGAACGTGGTGCTGATGCCGTCGTTCGTCAACATCGGCGCTTATGTCGATGAAGGCACGATGGTCGATGCCTGGGCCACCGTGGGTTCTTGCGCGCAGATCGGCAAGAACGTGCATCTGTCGGGCGGCGTCGGCATCGGCGGCGTGCTCGAACCGATGCAAGCCAATCCAACCATCATCGAAGACAATTGCTTCATCGGTGCGCGTTCGGAAATCGTCGAAGGCGTCATCGTCGAAGAAAACTCGGTCATTTCGATGGGCGTCTACATCGGCCAGTCGACCAAGATCTACGACCGCGCCACCGGCGAAGTGAGCTATGGCCGCGTGCCATCGGGTTCGGTCGTGGTGTCGGGCAATTTGCCGTCCGACGATGGCAAGTACAGCCTGTATTGCGCAGTGATCGTCAAGCGCGTCGACGCCAAGACCCGCGCCAAGACCGGCATCAACGAACTGCTGCGCTCGATCTAAGCGAGCTACCGGGCTGGCAACCCACCTGGGCGGCCCCACCTGGGCAACCCACCACTTTCAAGGAGCAGACGATGGCAATCGAGCTATTATTCCAGTTGATGAAGGAAAAGAATGCATCGGACATGTTCCTTGCAGTTAATTCCGCCGTCCATCTGAAAGTGAACGGCAAGCTGGTCCCGGTCAATACCCACAAGCTCGAGCGGGAGGATATCGGCTCGCTGCTGGGCGAAGTGTGCACGCCGCAGCAAATGGCGCAACTCGAACGCGACAACGAGCTCAACATCGGGGTTCCGATACCCAATCTGGGCCGTTTTCGCCTGTCGGCCTTCCGCCAGCGCGGCAGCATTTCAGCCGTGTTTCGCTATGTACAAGGCAATATACCCAAGTTGTCCGAGCTCGGCCTGCCTGCGGTGCTGACTCAACTGATCATGGAAAAACGCGGCCTGATCCTGGTCGCGGGTGCCGCCGGTTCGGGCAAATCGACCACGATCGCGGCCATGCTCGATGACCGCAATGAAGCCTGCACCGGCCATATCCTGACGCTGGAAGACCCGATCGAATATCTGTTCAAGAACAAGCGATCGATCGTCAACCAGCGCGAAATCGGCACCGATGTCGCCGATTTTCAGACGGCGCTGCGCAATTCGATGCGCCAGGCGCCCGATTGCATCGTCATCGGCGAGATCCGCGACCGCGAAACGATGGCGGCGGCGCTGTCCTACGCGCAGTCGGGCAATCTGGTGCTGGCGACGTTGCATGCCAACAATAGCTACAATGCCTTGCACCGCATCGTCAGCTTCTATCCGCCGGAAAACCGCGCCGCGCTGCTGCAGGATCTGGCGTCGACGGTGAAGGCCATCATTTCGCAGCGCCTGGTGCAAACCATCGATGGCGCCAGCCGCAAGGCAGCGGTCGAGGTGATGATCAACACGCTCTACATTTCCGACTTGATTGAAAAAGGCGATATCGCCGAAGTCAAGGAAGCGATAGAAAAGAGCCTGTCCCCAGGGTCGCAAACCTTCGAGATGGCGCTGCTGCAACTGGTCAGGGATGGCACGATCAGCCAGGAAGAAGCGCTGGCCAATGCCGATTCGGCCACCAACTTGCTGTGGCTGCTCAACAATGCCCCCGGTGGCAATAGCATCGACAACCCGGCCAAGCCGATCGAAGATGCCTCGTTCACCACGTTTACGCTCAGCACATGAGCGTAAACGTCAAGCTGTACGGAATACCCAATTGCGACACCGTGAAGAAGGCGCGCCTGTGGCTGACGGCGCAAGCAATTGAATTCACCTTCCACGACTTCAAGAAGCAGCCCTTGGAGCGCGCCACCGTCGCCGCCTGGCTGCGGCATGTGCCGCATGGCG
>CANFGA010000506.1 GCA_947446335.1 Oxalobacteraceae bacterium
ACAGGATCATGTCGCGCGCCTGGTAATGCGGGTCGGCGACGATGTCGGCCACCGAATAGATCGGCCCGGCCGGCACGCCGGCCTGTTCCAGGGTTGCCAGCACGGTGGCAATCGGGTGGCTGGAAGTCCAGCCGGCGATCGCCGCATCGATCAAGATTACTTGCGCCACGCGCCCATCGTTGTGCGCGAAAGCGGGATCGTCGGCCAGATCCACTCGCCCGATCGCCAGCATCAAGCGCTTGAAGATCGGATCGCTGTTGCCGGCCACGACGACATAGGCGCCGTCGCGGGTCGGATAAGTGTTCGACGGCGCGATGCCGGGCAAGGCGCCGCCGCTGCGCTCGCGCACATGGCCCAGCAAATCGTATTCGGGCACCAGGCTTTCCATCAGGTTGAACACGCTTTCGACCAGCGAGACGTCGACCACCTGCCCTTGGCCCTGGCCGGTCTTCACGCGCAGCAGCGCCATCAACGCCCCCATCACCGCATGCAGCGAGGCCAGCGAATCGCCCAGGCTCACGCCGACCCGGGCCGGCGCGCTGCCGGGTTCGCCGGTGGTGTAACGGATGCCGCCCATCGCCTCGCCGATCGCGCCAAAGCCGGGCCGGTCCTTGTACGGTCCGCTCTGGCCATAGCCGGAAATGCGCACCATCACCAGCGCCGGATTGATCGCGTGCAGCACATCCCAGCCCAGCCCCAGTTTTTCCAGCGCGCCGGGTTTCAGGTTTTCGATCAGCACGTCGGCGCCCAGGACGAGTTGCTTGATGATCGCGATGCCCTCGATCGCCTTCAGGTTGACCGCGATCGATTTCTTGTTGCGCGACTGCAGATACCACCACAGCGACGTGCCTTCATGTAATTTGCGCCATTTGCGCAGCGGATCGCCGACGCCTGGCGCCTCGACCTTGATCACGTCGGCGCCAAATTCAGCCATCATCCGCGCTGCGAACGGGGCCGCGATCAAGGCTCCGATCTCGATCACGCGTATTCCCTTCAAAGGTCCGGTCATGGTTTTTTCCTTGTCGTTTTGATTGTTATTTTAATTGTCGTTCTTTTCGAGCGCCGGTACCCGAGGCAGTCGATGCGCGATGCGCATTCTCCAGACACACTTTATCACCCAGAGGACAGTGCCATTGGCTTAACGCAAGGGCACATCGGCGGGCAAGGTTTATTTTGGGCAAGTGGAAAGCATGGTGCATCCCAATTCATCGAGTCAGGCAAATTCATGGGTATTGAAAAGAGAAACTCGGCGCGCAGGCAGTGTGCGATTCTATTGACTGCCTTGACCGCGTTTCCCTGCGCGGCGCATGGCAACATGATGGCAGAGAACATGCTCCCCGCGCCCTTGGACGGCTTGCACTTCAGTTGCACGCCAAGGCAATTGATCGATATCAAGGCCGCCATGCCAGTCTACCTGGCCGAACTCGGGATCGCCTCGAGATTCATCGACGTTGCCACCGACGAACACACCGCAAGTTATGTGCTGGCCACGCCGCAAGACGATGTCAACACCCTCGATTTTTTTGACCGGCCCGAGTTCAGCCTCGAAGACAGCATCGTCGCCTTGCCGACGGGCCAAGGCCAGTTCCGCAATGTATCGACGGTGTCAAAAAAGGAAATCATGCTGGCACTGCTGCAGCACGGGCGCCGCACCGAGTTCAAGGACGGCGCTTGCAGCATCGAGGCAATCAAGGAGCATGTAGGGATTCGGCAAAACATCGTCGCCTGGGCTGAAGTGCTCGAATTCATCTGGCCAGAGGGTGGCCCGGCCAAGTGGAATACGGCGTATTGGACGCAGGGCACGCCCAATTCGAGCGCGCCCTTGTCGGTGGCGGTCAACGACATGTTCATGCAGCAAAAAGAATACAGCATCGGCTGCTATACCGCGACCAAGATGGTGATCGTGCAAGGGGTGCTCGATTACTATGGCCGCGTGAGCAAGAACTCGGCCAAACTGGCCATGATCGAAAAAACACTGTCAGCCGACGGTGAGCCGCTGAGCGATATCGAACCGGGCCGGGTCTGGGATTTTGAAACCGATTTCGACAGCAAGGAACTGACCCGGCCGGGCAAAATATTGAGCGTTCATTACGGGATCGCTGCGAAAAACTTCATTCCCGGCGATTGGTCCTATTTGTTGAACACCGACCCGCAGACTTATCAAAAAACGGGTTATGAAGGCTCCAACGCGCTCTACCTGGGCCGCGGCAGATTTGACGATTATTACAACGACCATCGGCACTCGTATTCCTATCGCCAGAAGATGCATGAAGTCTATCAATGGCGCAACTTGGTGTTCAGCGCCAGCCGCGATGCCGACAAGGTGGTGCCGCTCACCAGCGGCGACATCGAACGCCTGGGCCGCACGCCGGCTGAAAATGGCATCGTGCTCGATCTGCGGATCACGCCGCATCAATTCGGGTTCTGAACCAGCGCCGCCGCCAGCTTTTCCCCGAACACCGTCTGCGACCAGGCGTGGCGATCTCCGATCACATACAGGCGGCGTCTGGCCCGGGTGACGGCCACATTGATGATGTTGGGCCGGTTGCCGGCCCAGTTGCGCGCAGCCGGTGTTTTTCCACCCAGCACCAACACCACGGTTTCGCACTCCTTGCCCTGGAACGTGTGGACCGTTCCCACGCGCTCCTTCAACCACGCCGTCAACGAGGATTCGTCGATAGCACCAGGTTTGGTCCGAGATGTGGCCTGAGGTATGGCCCATGAGTCGGCACTATCGAGCAAGGCCCTGGTCAATGCCTGCGCCACCGACTTGAACGGCGAGATCAGGAACAGATCGGGCAAGCCATCGCCTTGCGAGACCCAGCCTTGGCGCGCATAGGCAATCACGATCGCCACTGCGGCAGCGCCTTCGGTGGCGCTGTCGTGCTCGATGAAATCGGCATTCGATACATCGTGCCAATGCGATAGCCCCAGCAGCGGGCGCACCAAGGTCGCCTCTTGTTCCATTCTTGGCGGCAAGCCGGGCACCATCGACCCATCATAGGCCATCGCGTTCGACAATGAAAACATCGGTTCGGCGCAACGCCGGTGCACGCGCAGCGGCGCACCGACCCACAGCGAGTTGCCGTCGTGCTCGCTGACATGAGCACCGAAGCGATTGGCGCGATCGGCCAGATGCTGGGCCGAATGCAGCGTCAACAGATGCTGCGGCGGCGCGCCGTGGAAAGCTTGCATGCGCTGATCGAGTTTGCTCTC